>CAMNEX010000096.1 GCA_946536825.1 uncultured Selenomonadales bacterium
ATGATGCTTTATTATTACGCGCTGGGCGGCACCGAAGGTTATATTTGGCTCCCGAACGGCGGCAATAAGACAAAGGCAGAATTCGAGGCTTGGCAAAAGAAAGATTCAACTGCTTTTCAACGCGCTTTGCAATTCATAAACGAACGACCCTATTATCATCAAATGTTTGTCGACGGGGAGGAATATATTTTCGTTCACGCGGGTTTAAATCCGAAAAAGCCGCTTGAGCAGCAAGAAGAAGAAGATTTGCTCTGGATTCGCGAAAAATTTTATAACGGCTACAAGGGAAAAGCGCATGTTATCTGCGGGCACACGCCCACGCCGTTTATAAAGCGCGATTGGTATTATCCGATTCGACTTCCGAATAAAATTACGCTCATGGATACGGGCTCTTTCATGAAGAACGGGAAAATTTCCTGCATTGACATTTTGAGCGATAAAATTTGGCAAAGCGATTAAAAAACTCCCCGGCAAAACGTCGGGGAATTTTTTTATTGACAAAACCATATAAATTTGTAAGAATTAACGACGTTCAAAAGATTTTTATTTACGGGAGGAAAATTTCAATGGGAAAAATTTATAAAAGCGTCACAGAACTTATCGGAAACACTCCGCTACTTGAGGCGGGCAATTTCGCTACGAAAATCGGGTTCAACGGCAAACTTTTAGTCAAGCTGGAGTATTTTAATCCCGCGGGCTCCGTCAAAGACAGAATCGCTAAGGCTATGATTGAAAAAGCCGAGCGCGAAGGCAAAATCAAAAATGATTCTGTGATTATCGAGCCGACAAGCGGCAACACAGGCATCGGGCTTGCGAGTTTCGCCGCGGCGAGAGGTTATCGCGCAATTTTGACCATGCCCGAAACTATGAGTATCGAACGCCGCCAACTTCTCAAAGCTTACGGCGCGGAAATCGTCCTGACTGAAGGCGCAAAAGGCATGAAAGGCGCGATCGCTAAGGCGGAAGAACTCGCGAAGGAAATTCCCAACGCCTTTATCCCGTCGCAATTCACCAATCCCGCTAACCCCGCCGCTCACGAGGCAACTACCGGTCCGGAAATTTGGAACGATACCGAAGGCGCAGTTGATATTTTTGTCGCGGGCGTCGGTACCGGCGGAACTTTGACGGGCGTCGGCAAATTTCTTAAATCTAAAAAGCCCGAAGTGAAAATTATCGCCGTCGAGCCGAAAACTTCGCCCGTTTTGTCGAAGGGCACTGCGGGTGCTCATAAAATTCAAGGTATCGGCGCGGGCTTTGTTCCCGAAACTCTCGACACGACGATTTATGACGAAGTTATTCTCGTCGCCAACGAAGACGCCTTTAAATGCGGAAAAGAATTCGCACGTGCCGAAGGAGTTTTGGTAGGAATTTCTTCGGGCGCGGCTCTCGCGGCAGCTGTCGAACTCTCCAAGCGCGAAAATTTCGCAGGAAAAACTTTTGTCGTCCTCCTGCCCGATACAGGCGACAGATATTTATCAACCGAACTTTTTGCCGACTAAAATTTTAACCGAAATAAAAAAAATCCCGACGCTCAAGCGAGTTTCGGGATTTTATTTTTCCGCGCAGGTTTTTTCATGCCGCCGAATAGATTAAATATTGCTGAATTGTATATTGTAAAGGTTGCTGTAGACGCCGCCGAGCTTCAAAAGTTCTTTATGCGTGCCCTGTTCGCAGATTTTTCCTTTGTCAATGACGAAAATTTTATCCGCCGCAAAAATCGTGCTCAATCTGTGCGCAATTACAAAACTCGTGCGCCCGACCATTAAATCATCCAGTGCCGCCTGAACAATTTTTTCGCTCTCCGTATCGAGTGCGCTTGTTGCTTCGTCCAGAATCAAAATTTGCGGATTTTTCAGCATTGCCCGCGCTATCGCCATGCGTTGACGTTGTCCGCCGCTTAAATTCAAGCCGCGCTCGCCTATTTGCGTTTGATAACCTTCCGGCAAGTCGCAAATGAATTTATCAGCATTCGCCGCCCGCGCCGCCGCTATGACTTCCTCGTCTGTCGCGTCGAGTCGCCCGTATCTGATATTTTCCATTACCGTTGTTGAAAACAACAGCGTTTCCTGCGGAACGATACCGATTTGCTCGCGTAGGGAGTTCAATTTCACGTCGCGCAGGTCGTAGCCGTCGATTTTTATCGCGCCCGCCGTCACGTCATAAAATCTCGGAATTAGATTCGCTATCGTCGACTTGCCCGCGCCGCTCGGTCCGACAAACGCTATCATTTGCCCCGCTTTTACTTCAAAATTCACATTTTCCAGCGCGTTATGCACGCCGTCATAACTGAAAGTCACATTTTCGACGCTGACATTGCCTTTGACTTGCGGAAGTTCCTTTGCATTCGGCTTATCGTTCACAGTTTCGGGCAAATCCAATACGCCAAATATCCTATCGATTGCCGCCATTGCCTTTTGTATTCGTCCGTAAATGCGCGAAAGTCTTTTTACGGGGTTTGCGAGATTTACCGCGTATGTTAAAAACGCTACCAAGGAGCCCGCCGAAATTATTCCGTTCACAACTTCATATCCGCCGAACCAAACGATTAAAGTTACCGCGACCGCCGCCAAAAACTCAACTGTCGGCGTTAAAAGGCTTGTTAATTGAACGTTTTTCATTGTCGCTCGGAAATTTAATTCGTTCTCAACTTTAAATCTGTCTATCTCGTAACCTTCGCGGACAAATGATTTCACAACGCGGATCGACGAAATACTTTCCTGCAAAAGCGAGGTTATATCCGCTAATTTTTCCTGAATTACTTTGCCGGTTGATTTTATTTTCTTCCCGAAAATGCGCATTGCCGTGCCGACAAGCGGAACGGTTATCAGTGTCAAGAGCGTCAATTTCCAATCCAAATAAAACATCATTGCGATTGAGCCGAATAAAATCGCGCCTTCGGTGAACATTTCGATTAAATTATCTACCAACGCCGATTGAATTGCTCCGACATCGTTTGTTAAGTAGCTCATTGTCTCGCCGGTTTGGTGTTTATCGAAATACGCCATTGGCATTCGCTGAAATTTCCTGAACATAACTTCGCGAACGTCCACGACCACTCTTTGTCCGATATATGATACCAAATACGATTGCCCGTAATAAAAAATGCCGCGAATCGCGAAAACTATCACGATACTCACCGAAATGAAATTTAACATTGCCATATCGCGTTCGGCTAACACTTTGTCAATCATATCTTTGATTATCCACGGCAAATATAAATTCGCGCCCGACGCGCAGATTATGCAGATAATCGCAAGCCCGAATCGCCCCAAATAAGGCTTGATATACGCTAAAAGGCGTTTGTAATTTTTCATTTTTCGCCTCTTTCTGTGAGCCATTGTAAATCAAATTTCAAATGTTGTCACCTGCAGTTTCCAATATTTTTTTTGCGACGCGAGCCGCCGAACCGTGTTCGCCGAGTTTTTTGCAAGCCAAGTGCAATTTTTCCACAATGCGCGGGCGATTGTCAATGATTTTGATTACCTCGTCGGAAATTTTCTGCGCTGTGACTTCGTTTTGCAGGAGTTCGGTTAAAATTTTTTCGTCGGCGAGGATATTCGGCAGGCTGAAAAATTTTATATCAACCAAAAGTTTTCCGATTAAAAAATTTAGCGGAGCCATTTTGTACAGAACGACGCAGGGCAAATCTAAAAGAGCCGCCTCCAAGACGACCGTGCCCGAAGTCGCGATTGCGGCGTCTGAAATGCTCATTAAATCGTATCGCCGCGCAGATTTTATCAAAGTTATTTCGACGTTCGCGGCGTCGATTTTTTTTTGCAAGGAAACTTCGTCCACGCCTTCTGCGACGGGTAAAAAAAATTTTGCGCGGAGAGTTTCAGATAAAATTTTAATCGACTCAAGCATTTCGGGCAGTAAAAGTTTGATTTCCTGCCTTCGCGAGCCGGGCATAAGCAAAATTATTTTTTCTGATTCATTTACGCCGAAGAATTTCCGCGCCTCAGCTTTTGACATGGAAGTTTTGACGTTGTCGACGAGCGGATTGCCCAAAAAAAATATTTTCGCGCCCGCCGCCCGATAAACAGGCAACTCGAACGGGAAAATTGCAATGAAAACGTCGGCGATTGCGGCGCAGTCTTTGGCGCGACCTTTTCGCCACGCCCAAGCCGAAGGCGGGATATAGGAAAGAATTTTTACGCCGAATTTTTTAACGCGCTTTGCGAGCCGCCAATTAAAATCCGGATAATCAATTAAAACGAGCAAATCCGGCTTTTCAGCGCGGATAATTTCTGTTAAATCGTCCAGGAGCTTTAAAATCCTGCGGAGATTTTTTAAAACTTCGACGACGCCCATGACGTTATAATTTTTATAATTGCGGACGAGCTTGACGCCGTTTTCTTGCATTAAATTTCCTCCGAGCCCGAAAAGTTCGGTAGCAGGAGAGATTTTTTTTATTTCGCGAGCGAGTGACGCGCCGTGAACGTCTCCCGAAGCCTCGCCGGCAGAAAAAAATATTTTCAAGGTAAAAACCTCCTTTAGTTCGGAGATTATATTTTGCGTCGAAAAATTTTTCAATAAAAAAGACTCCCGACCGAAGTCGAGAGCCCGAAAAATTTCAGCGATTAAAATTTACACGTTGACGCCGTAATTTCTGCCGAGCGCGGCAAGTCCGCCGCTCCAACCTGCGCCGATTGCATTAAATTTCCATTCGCCCTTGTTGCGATAAATTTCCCCGACAACGACCGCCGTTTCAATGGAAAAATCTTCGCCGAGGTCGTAACGAATCAATTCTTTGCCGGTATCTTCGTCGACAACGCGAATATAAGCATTGGAAACTTGTCCGAATTTTTGTTTGCGGGCGTCGGCGTCGTAAATGGTGACGGTGAAATCAATTTTGGTGACGTTGGAAGGCACTTTGCTGAGGTCGACCCTAATTTCTTCGTCGTCGCCTTCGCCCGCGCCCGTCAGGTTATCGCCCATGTGCTCAACCGCGCCGCTTTTGTGCTTGAGATTGTTGTAGAAAACAAAATCGTCGTCAGAAAGAACTTTACCGTTGTCGCCGAGTAAAAAAGCCGCCGCGTCGAGGTCGAAATCATGCCCGCCGTCATATTTGTTGACGTCCCAGCCGAGCCCGATTAAAAGTTTCTTCAAACTCGGATTGCCCTTCGTCAAATCAACTTTCTGACCCTTTTGCAAACTGATAGCCATTTTAATTCCTCCCAAAAATTTTTTTATCCTCACGCATTAAGCTTTACGCATTGCGTTTTAATCTTTTCTACCGACAGTCCAGCGCAGTCCCCAACCGAAAGCGCGATCCATTTGCTCCGAGTCGTCAAAGAATTCGACAACTTTTTCTACGCTGAAAGTTCCGCCGACATTTTCGAGCAAAGCAATCGCGCAGGTATGTTTACGCGAGCCGTATTCGTCCATGCGCACGATAAGTTCGGGACTGCCGGGACAATTCACCGTGACGACGCCTTTAGCCTCTTCCCAATTCGCCGCGCCCTCGTAAATGAATGTGAAAATTAAAATTCTGCGGATTTTATCGGCAAATTTTCCATTTACGCGAATAGTTTCGCCCGCCGCAACGGCTCCAGTGCGGTCATCGCCGTCCAAAGCTATGTAAGGCGGATAATTTAGCGATCCGAAATGATTTCCAAGAGCTTGAACGGCGTTCGCGCTCCCGTCCTTGAGTTCGTAAAGGCAAGCGAGGTCTAAATCAATTCCCTTATTCATAAAGCGGCTGAATAAGCCCGTCTTTTGTTGCGGCTGACTCCAATTCAGATTTATAACAATTTCTCCGAGCGCGGAGCCTTTTTTAGTCAGATTAACTTTCTGTCCCTTGCGAAGTTCGACTTTTTTGGGCAAATTTTCTGCAGGCGGCGGCGGGATTTTAATTTTTTCGCGGCGAGTATTGATTTTCGGACGTTCAGGTGCGGATTCGGGCGCGGGCGGCGTCGGAGCCACGTCTTTGACTTCGATACCGAAATTATTGCAAAGCGCGGCTAATCCTCCGCTGAAACCTGCGCCGATCGCGTTGAATTTCCAATTTCCCTTATAGCGATAGACTTCGCCCAGAACAATCGCCGTTTCGACAGTGAAATTTTCGAGCGGGAAGGTCGCAATTTCGTCGTAAAGGCTTAAAATCTTCAAAACTGCGCCTTGAATCATGCTGAAATTTTGTTTACGGTTTTCAGCGTCGTAAATCGTGGCGGTCAGGGAAATTTTTTCGACGTGGCGCGGAATTTTATCCAAAATTATTTCGACGGAGTCATTTTTATGGAAAACGCCGCCGGAAACGTGATTTGTATTGCCGTAGAAGACAAAATCATCGTCAGAAGCGACTTTTCCATTAGATTGGGTTAAAAAAGCCGCCGTATCAATTTCAAGCGCGGAAATCGGGCGTTCGAGCTTAAAAATCAAAGAATTTTCGTTGAGCGGGATTTTTTGTCCCTTACCGAGCTCCATTATTTCACCTCCAAAAATTTATCACGCACATTTTATCAAAAAAGTTTGTCATGTCAAAGACTTCAA
>CAMNEX010000097.1 GCA_946536825.1 uncultured Selenomonadales bacterium
CGAACGCTTTTCATATAGTCCAACTTCTCGACAAGCTTATCATAGCCGTCTTGAGTCAGCATAATTTTCTTTTCTGCCATGTAAAATTATTCCTCCAAAAATCTTTCGCCGTCGAATATTCGTTTTTCGCCGGGCACAATGGGAGACCATATCGGCAAATCTTTTTTAATTGACAAAAATTTCTTGGAAGGCTCCCACATCGGATAATCGACGCGGTGCATTGCCACGAAACTTTTTATATTCGTCTTTGCCGCAAATTCAATCGCGCCTTTTTCCTGCGAAGCTCCGAGCCGACCGTCAACCGGAAAGAGGGCAACGTCCGCCTCCATCTTGTTGAGTCGCTTTAACTGCCGCTTGAAAATTTTTTCTGCCAACTCTATATTTTCCGGCGTATCGTCGTCCCAATACCACCAGTTGAAGTCGCCCGCATGGAAAACACGCTTGCCTGAAGGCGTTTGCACAAGGAAAGAAGTTCCCACGTCCGTCGAATCATAACTCCAAACCTTGATTGCGTCGTCCTGCCACTCGGTATAGTGTTTCATGTAAACGATTTTTTTTGTCGGGAAAATTTTGACGCGCTTTGTATGCTTTAAATCACTGCTGAAAATATATTGATTGGTTTTCTGCGCGTAAGCTCGAATATGAGTGCCAAAATGATCGAAATGCGAATGAGTAACGAAAATATAAAGCCTGTCAAAGTCCCCCTTATCGTATGCGGCGTCGACGATTCCCGCGGGATCTTCGTAGTCGTCAAAGACCAATAAAGTTTTTTCGTCTCGAATCAAAAAGCCGCTGTTCAACAAGTAACTAATTTCCATAAAAATCCTGTTTCCTCTCTCGACCGAAATTTATTTTTTTGTAAGTCGGTCGCCCCTAATCTTTAACTGTACTGTGAATAATTTTTTTAATCGCCTCCTCCTCTCAGAAATTTTTATTTTCTTCGTCGACGCGGGTGAGAAACCGCATTGACGACCTTTTTTCAATCGTCGCCCCTTTTGGCGAGAGCGTCCTGAATTTTTTGTTCCATTTCTGGATCTATCTTTTGGTCGGTTCGGAATTTTACATTTTGGCGATTGGGTCTTGTAAAGCCGCGCCCTTGAACTTCGCTTGCCGATAAAATCATCATGAAGGCGTTTCTGTCGACGGTGTTGACGACGATTTTTATTTTGGCGATTTGCGTCATGCTGACGACAACCATAACAATTTTTTTCGGATCGCCGGTATAAGCTCCTTCGCCGTTTAGGAAAGTCACGCCGCGCCCAATGTCGGCAATAATTCCGTCGGCAATGTCTTTAGCCTTGTCGGAGATAATCAGAATTGCTTTGCGCTGATTGAAGCCGTCGATAATTTTGTTCGTCATTTGCGAGGTAACGTACATGCAAATAAGCGTAAACATCGCGGAGCTTATGCTGAACAGTGCGCCCGCAACCGCTACGATTAAACAGTTGAAGCCGAAAATAACCGAGCCGATATCCATTGAGTAATACTTTTTAAAAATCGCGCCGAGAATGTCAAAACCGCCCGTCGAACCGTTCATGCGGAAAACAATTCCGTAGCCTATGCCGTTGAAAATGCCGCCGTAAATCGACGCGAGCATTAAATCTTCAAGCGGCAACATACCGCTCAAAAATTTTGTGGCGTCCAGCGCGAAAGAAAACATAATCGTTCCTATAACAACGTCGATTGTATATTTCTTGCCGAGGAGTTTGTACGACGCGATTAGGAGCGGCACATTGTAAGCGAGCGTCTGAACGCCGATTGGCAAGCCCGCCAAAAAATAAAAAATAATCGCAATGCCCGTGACGCCGCCCGTTAAAAGACTGCTCGGCACTACGAAAAGATTAATTGAGCTTGCGGCAACCAGGCAACCTGCCATAATCCCCAAATACTTCAGAGGGTTCCACTTGACCAGTATGGAGGTTAATCTCATTTAAATTTTTCTAACTCCTTCCGAATAAACTCGAAAAATTATAGCACAAAATTTCTTTTTCGGTGCAATGTTTTTTTTTAAAATTTTTATATCAATGATTGGCTTTGCGATAGATTTTCAGGACTAAATCTCTGTCCATTGGTTGGAAAGTTGCAACTTTTTTTGTGCCGCCCGAAGTTACCATATCCGCCAAGAATTTTAATTCGTCGTCGCTTTGAACGCCGATTCCCAGTTCGGAAAAATTCGTCGGGGTTCCGAGTTCGCGAAAATAATTTTCCATTGCGTCGATACCTGCGCGGGCGCGTTCGTCAATCGTGCCGTCGGTTATGCCGAAAATTTTCTCCGCGAAATTTGCAAAGCGTTCGGGCTTAACGGTGTAAACAGTCCGCGCCCAAGACGCCCAAACCGTCGTCAAGCTCGCGCCGTGAGCCACGTCATAACGTCCGCTCAATTCGTGTCCGAGTTTATGCGCGGAAAAATCTCTGTCGCGTCCGAGTCCGGTAAAGCCCGTGTGCGAAACCGAACCGCACCACATTATTTCGCTCATCGCGTGCAGGTCTTTTGGATTTTTCAAAAGGCTTTTCGATTGCGCCATAACATTTTTAATCAGCGACTCGGCAACCATGTCCGTGAATTCGTTGCCCTCAATTTTGCTGAAATATCTTTCCAAAGTGTGCATGATAATATCGGCAATGCCGCAAATCATCGGGTAATGCGGAACAGTCAAAGCAAATTCGGGATTCATAATCGCAAAAGCGGGACGCGGAGTAATCGCGCCCATTTTTTTGCCGTTCGCCTCGTTGGTTAAAACAGCGGAGTCGGAAGTTTCGGAGCCCGCCGCCGCAATCGTCAAGACAACTCCGACAGGCAAAGATTTTTCCGCATTAATTTTTTTCGTCCAATAATCCCAAATATCCAAATCGGGATTGGCCGCGCCGAGTGCCACTGCCTTAGCTGTGTCAATGACGCTCCCACCGCCGACTGCCAACACGAAATTTATTCTTGCGGCAAGTGCTTCGCGAATTGCCATGCGAGCAAAATCCAAACGCGGATTCGGTTTGACGCCGCCCAAAATTTTTAAATCCGCAAAACATGCCGCCTTAAGAAGCTCTTCGACTTTGGAAAGAAGTCCGCTTTTAACCACCGAACCGCCGCCGTAAAGAATCATGACGCGGTTGCCGCCGTGTTTGCGAATTTTTTCCGCGACGCAATTTTCTGCGCCCTGCCCGAAAATTATTTCCGTCGGACAAAAATATTCAAAGCTGTGCATCTGTCAGCCCTCCGCTAAAATAAAATCTTTACGCTAAAATTTTACAACTTTGCGGCACTTCCTGCAACGCCTATTTGCGAAAATGTATCCGAACCATTATAATAACTTCAACTTTAAAATGAGAGGAAAATTTTTTATGAACGACAAAATTATTTTGAACGGTATCAAAGTTTCGGGGCGACACGGTTGCACGGAATACGAACGCCAACACGAACAAATTTTTATCGTTGACGCGGAACTTTATCTCGACCTTTCGCAGGCAGGCAAAAGCGACGACCTCGGCGACACGATTGACTATGTGCAGGTTCTCACCGACATAAAAAAAATCGTCGGCGGCACTCCGCGCAATCTGATTGAAACCGTCGCGCAGGATATTTGCGACATTTTATTAAAAAAATATTTTCTGTTGGACGCCTTAAAAATTACGATTCATAAGCCCGCGCCGCCCGTCAAAGAAAAATTTGGAGGCGCGGCAGTTGAAATTTTGCGGAAGCGTTCGGACAGATGATAGTTTATTTGGGCTTGGGCGCGAATCTCGGCGAGCGCGAAAAAAATTTGCGGCGGGCGATTGAATTCATAAAAAAAATTCCCGCCGTCAAACTTTTGCGGGTGTCGTCGTTTTATGAATCGGAGCCGTGGGGCGTCGAGAATCAGCCGAATTACCTAAACGCCGCAATAAAAATTTCTACCTCCCTTGAGCCGCCGACACTGCTTGACGAATTGCAAAAAATCGAACTCGAATTGGGCCGAATTCGCCGCGAACATTGGGGAGCGCGTACAATCGACATTGACATACTTTTTATCGAGGGGCTGAAAATTTTTTCCGAACGCTTGATTGTGCCGCATAAATTTTTATTCGACAGGGATTTTGCGCTGATACCGCTGGCAGAAATTTTCCCCGCGCTTGAATTCAAACTCCACGGCGATAAAATTTCTCGCGTCGCAGGCTCGCCCATTGATTTTGATTTTAAAATTGTCGCTTGCGTCGATAAAAATTTCGGTCTCGGTTACAAAAATAATTTGCTCTTCAAAATCCCCGCTGACTTGAAAAATTTTCGCGAATTGACTTTGAATCACACGATTATTTTCGGGCGCAAAACTCTTGAAACTTTTCCGAATCAACGGCCGCTTGCGGGGCGCAGGAATATTATTTTGAGCCGAACGCTGAAAAATTTGGCGGGCGCGGAAATTGTCGGGAGTGTCGAAGAAGTTTTTTATAAAATTTCTCCCGCCGAAAAAAATTTTGTAATCGGCGGTGCACAGATTTTTAAAGAATTTATTCCTTATACTTCGGAAATTTTCTTGACGGTCGTAAACGCCGCGGCACAAGCTGACGTTTTCTTTCCTGCTGTCGATGAATTTACTTTGCACGACGTGAAAAATTTCGGCGAATTTGAATTCAGGAGATATACACGATGAAAAAAATTTTTAGGAATGATTGGGCAGAACTTTTGGACGACGAACTGAAGGAGCCGTATTATCAGGAGCTTAGGAAATTTTTAATCAACGAATACAGCACGAAAAAAATTTTCCCGAACATGTACGATATTTTTAATGCGTTGCACTTCACGAGCTACGAGGCGACAAAAGTTGTGATTTTGGGGCAAGATCCGTATCACGAGCCGGGGCAGGCGCACGGCTTAAGCTTTTCGGTTTTGCCGGACGTACCGCCGCCGCCGTCGCTGATAAATATTTTTAAAGAACTGCGCGACGACCTGGGCTGTTTTATTCCGAATAACGGTTGCTTGAAGCCTTGGGCGGAGCAGGGAGTTTTGCTTTTGAACACGGTTTTGACAGTCCGAGCACACGCGGCGAATTCACACCGCGGACACGGCTGGGAAATTTTCACCGACAAAATTATCAGTTTGCTCAATGAACACGAACGCCCGCTTGCTTTTATCCTGTGGGGTAATCCTGCGCGGCGCAAAAAAAATATGATAACGAATCCGCGCCATTTGATAATCGAATCGGCTCATCCCAGTCCGTTATCGGCGAGCGGCGGTTTTTTCGGCAGTCGCCCGTTTTCTCGCGTGAATAAATTCCTTGAATCAATCGGCGAAACCCCTATTAATTGGCAAATTCCGAACATTTAGGAGGGAAATTTTATGTCGAAGAAAAATATTTCAATCGCGGTGCTCGTGCTCATGATTCTGACGAATATTTATCTGATTTATCGCGTCAACTCCAACACAATGTCGATTGCCGCTTATGACGCGGGCATTTCTCAGCGTTCGGGCGTCGGCAAATTGGAAAGTTTCTGGACAAAATATATCGGCGGCTCGAAAAATTCTTCGGTCACCTACGAAGACAGAGTAAACGCCGAATCCGACAGCGATATTTCGATTATGGTGCTGTTTTTGCTTGATATTGTTTTTATCGGAGCGATTTTCAAGCTGAATGAAAAACCTAAGCCCGTCGAGACGCCGCCGACCGAAGAGGACGAAGAATATTACAGGGAACGGCGTTCGCGTCGTCGCAGATAAAAAAATTTTCCCCTTTGAAAAATTATCAAGGGGATTTTTTTATCGGCTATTTTTTGAGTTATAATATTGCAAAAAATTTCTTTAAAGGAGCGACGGCGCATGACGATTGATAAACTGCTTGAGACTTACGAAATTTTTGCAATGAGCGACGCAGAAAAAGGCGACCGCTTTGAACGCCTTATGAAAAATTTTCTGCTGACTTATCCGGTGTGGCGCGGCAAAATCTCCGACGTGTGGCGTTGGTATGAATTTCCTTTCCGGCAAGAATTCGGCGGCAGGGATTTGGGAATTGATTTGGTTGTCAAAACCCTCGACGGCGATTTTTGGGCGGCGCAATGTAAATTCTATTCCGAATCAACCGTTATTTATAAACGCGCTGTCGATTCTTTCATTGCCAACAGCGCACGAACTTTTAACGGCGGCAAAAAATTTTCTCGCCGTCTTTGGATTTCTACTTCCGACAAGTTCACGGGCAACGCCCGCGAAATTTTAAAAAATCAGGAGCCCGCCATAGAATTTATCAATCTCGCAACGTTGCGCCGCGCTCAAGTTAATTGGACTCTTCTCGATAACGGTTTTGCTCGCGACGACGCTATCATTGTTCGCAACCTGCGCGATTATCAACGCGACGCCATAAACGCCGCCCGCGATCATTATCAAAATCACGAACGCGGACAATTAATCATGGCTTGCGGCACAGGTAAAACTTTTACCGCGCTAAAAATCGCCGAGAATATCGCGC
>CAMNEX010000098.1 GCA_946536825.1 uncultured Selenomonadales bacterium
CAACCGATTCTACGCCGCTCACTTCGACCAAATTTTCTCCGCTCGCCGAAACGTATTTTATCTGATTGTCAACAAGCGAATAGCCTGCCGTCGTCCCCGACGTCTTATAACTCGCGACGCCGTCTTCTAAACTCCAACCTTCCGAAATTTCTTCCGATTCGGTTACGTCTTCGCCGAGTTGCAAAGTATAGCCGTCGCTGATTGTGACAATTTCCTTGCCCAGAGCCGCCGCCCCGACCGTCACTATTTTTTCAGCCGCGTCAAGAGACAAGCCCTCAACCGATTCTACGCCGCTCACTTCGACCAAATTTTCTCCGCTCGCCGAAACGTATTTTATCTGATTGTCAACAAGCGAATAGCCTGCCGTCGTCCCCGACGTCTTATAACTCGCGACGCCGTCTTCTAAACTCCAACCTTCCGAAATTTTTTCCGATTTGGTTACGTCCTCGCCGAGTTGCAAAGTATAGCCGTCGCTGATTGTGACAATTTCATTACCCAGAGCCGCCGCCCCGACCGTCACTATTTTTTCAGCCGCGTCAAGCGACAAGCCCTCAACCGATTCTACGCCGCTCACTTCGACCAAATTTTCTCCGCTTGATGAAACGTAGCTTATCTGATTGTCAACAAGCGAATAGCCTGCCGTCGTCCCCGACGTCTTATAACTCGCGACGCCGTCTTCTAAACTCCAACCTTCCGAAATTTCTTCCGATTTGGTTACGTCCTCGCCGAGTTGCAAAGTATAGCCGTCGCTGATTGTGACAATTTCCTTGCCCAGAGCCGCCGCCCCGACCGTCACTATTTTTTCAGCCGCGTCAAGCGACAAGCCCTCAACCGATTCTACGCCGCTCACTTCGACCAAATTTTCTCCGCTCGCCGCCGCGTAAACGACAGATTTTTTATCGTCGGACAAAAATACGCCGTCGGAATTTCCGACCGTGTAAGTTGCAATGCCACCGTCAATCGACCAAGCGGCAATCGGCGTCGATACACTTAAGCCGCTAATCGTCAGGGAGCCAATTTTTATTCCGCCAGCAATCGTTTCGAGAGTATTGACCGCGCTTGACAATTTAATTTCGTCGTCCGCGCCGAATTCTTCAACATTAAAATTCGCAATGTTATCCTCAACGTAAACGGTATCATTGCCCGCGCTGAAATTTATCGTGACGCCCGCGCCGCCGTAAAGGCTGATTGAATTATTGCCCGCGCCGCCGTTAATTGAAACGTTAGAACCGCTGTTTTCAATAGAATCATCGCCCGCGCCGCCGCTAATCGTCACGTCGGAGCCGCTGTTGCTTATCGTATCCGGCTCAGCCGTGCCCGTGATTAAAGTAGCGTCGACGTTGTTAATTATTTCTTTGCTTTCCGCGGCGTCCTCCAAAATTCTTCCCGACACGATATTTGCCGCGTCCGAAAAATCTTGCAGAGTGATTACGCCCTTAATTTTTCCGCTTTTGGTTACGGTAATGACGGAGCCGTCTTGCGAGGCGTCAAAAGTTTTGGCGATAAGAATTGTATCGTTCGCCTTGAAACCTCTGATTGTATCTTCGCCGAAATAGGAATTAAAAGCAAAATAATTTCCCAGCGTGCTGTTTTCGTAAATGTCATCATTGCCCGCGCCGCCGATTATCGTATTTGCGCCGCCGAAAACAGTTATCTTGTCGTCGTCCGCGCCGAGGTCGACGAAATTTTCATTTTGGTTGCTGTATCTGAATTTAATCGTATCGGAGCCCGCGCCCGCCGAAATTGTATTGCTTATTCCGCCGAAATGAACCGAGTCATCGCCGTCGCCGAGATCGATTGAACTTTTTGACGTCCAACCGCTCCAAACAGAATCATTGCCCGCGCCGCCCGTAATTGTGTTGTTGTAGCTGTATGTATTTTGAATCGTAACGAGATTATCGCCGTCGCCGAGATTTATTAAATGGTGACTGCCGTCCATAACGTTGACAGTGTCGTTATCCGCGCCCGTTTCAATCGTTGCGAATTGCCCGCTTAGTTTAATTGAATCGTCGCCCGCGCCCGTTTGTATAAAGGAGCCTTCTGCCGTCTCGATAATGTCCGCGGCGTCGCTACCTTGGAGCGTGTCATTTACCGTGAGTCCGACGATTTTTAAATTCTTCGCGTTGTTTATAATTTGGTGAACGCCGCTGTTTTCCAAAGTGTAAACGCCGTTTGAAACGCCGCCGATTTTAATTTCGCCCGAAGTCGAAGCAATTTCGGAAGTCGAATTGCCGCCGATATAATAATCGCCGTCGCCGTCAAGATTAACATGGACGGTTATTTCTCCGAAGGCGGGCAAAGTTTCTGCGGCGGCTTGCTTGGCAAAATATCTCCAGAACATGTAGCCGCCCGCATAAGCATTGTTTGTCGTGTCGGTTTCGTCAAGAACCTTTGCAAGTTTAGAGTCGTTAACGGCAATTTCAAAAATCCGCAAAGTGCGCTCGTCGTCTATGCCGTGAGTGAGCTCCGCCATTCCCTCCTTGACAAATTTCGACAAGGCGTTAAAAAAATTTATGTTCGTCGCCATAACGGCATGTGTAAATTCATGAGTAATTAGGCGGTCAAGCGCGTTCATATTGTCCTTTGAAATTCCGGAGCGGGAGACCATATTAATACTAAGCAAAAGTTTAGTTGCAGAGCCGTCGGTTGAATTGTGTTGCCAATTCCAGACGCTTGCACTTTGACTGCTACTTTTACTGCTGTAAAAATAAAGTCCGATATCCTTAATCATTGTCGTGGGGGAAATAAAATTTATGCCGTAACTTTCTTCATTGAGCTTGAGACACTCTTTAGCCCACCACTTGAAAAGCCCCGCGATAACCGTCTTTTCATCGTCGGTGAGTTCGTCAAGCGTTTTCGCTGTGATATTGTCGGCACCGCCCGAAGCGTCGCTTGTTTCGCCGAGAAGGTGAATTGTCAAGCCGTTGCGCGTAAAGGTCGAGGCGTCGGGAAAGGTGCTTGATAAACTGCCGACAATTTTTCCGTCAATCGTAACGTCAACCGCCGCGCTTGTACTGACGTTTGCAAGGTCAACCGTGACAAAAGAATTTTCTTCGGAAACATTGCTTGAAACTTTTCCGTCGGAATAATTTTTTGTCTTTAAGTCGTCGAAATCAATTCCGGAATCGGTGAGCCAATCGCCGATTGTCGTTGAATTGATTTTTGCAGATTTGGCGGTCTCGAAGTCGCCGAGCCGAATTTTTCGCGTGCCCGTTTTATCGGTGACGACAAGCAAAGTATCTTCAATCTGCGCGGAAGCAACTTCAAAAGTTCCGCTTATCGTCAAAACGTCGTCGGAATTTAAATCGGAAAGTGTAATGTCGCAGACGCTCTCTGAAACGCTGATAAAATCTTCGCCGCTACCTGAAGTTACGGTTGCGCCGTCTGCGTTGGCGATAATGGAATCATTGCCCGCGCCCGCGTCGATTGAATCCGCGCCGTTTGAAGTAATTGTATCGTCATAAGCCGTCGCCTGAATAACCCAATCCCTGTCATTTGTGATAATGTTTTGGGTAATCGAAGTTCCCGCAATGTAGGTGTTGATAAATTCTTCAGGGACAACGGAGGCGGCAGTTTTAACCTTGTCGCCGCCCGCGTCCGAACCGGTAATTGCGCCCGTGTCGGTATTGCCGGTTGTACCGTTGCTTCCCCATGAAGTCCACGAATTATTATAAGCCCAATACGCAATGGGCAAAATAATTCCGCAATAATCTTCCAAAAAAGTATAAGCTTTGCGCTCGGTTATGACATCTTTAACCGTCAAAGTGTATTTGCTGCTGTAGTCATAGCCGTCGCCGACATAAATATTACTTTTTTTGTAAACGTCGTTGTATGTAAATGCATTTTCCGACAAAATATCTGAATCGACTTCCGAAATTAATTTGCCCGCGTAATCACTGCCGAGAACTTCTTCAACAGCTTTTTTCTCGGATACGGCTTGATCGGCTTTCATTGCGTCGATAACTTCTTGAAAACTCGAAAAACGCGACGAAGCTCTGACGGCAGAATCAAGCATTTTCGTGCCGACAGAACTTGAATAAGCGTAGCCGTGAGTTGCGAGCTTCGCCATAAAACTTTTGATAACTTCCTGTGCAGTCATGAAGTTAAAACCTCCTTGTTATATAAAACTGTAAAAGCACCCTCCAATTTATTATAACATTTGGAAGGTGCTTTTTGTCTACAGTTTAGCTCCAATATTTTTCCGGAAAAAATTTTTAGCAATCAATTTTTTAAAATTTGTGCGCCGTGTCTGTCCACGTCCAAAATCAACGCGCTTGACTCGACGTCGTGATTTTTGAAAGTCTCGACCATTGCCGCCGCGATTTTATTTTCAAGCTGACTCCGAACAGTTGTAAAAGCTATCAAA
This sequence comes from uncultured Selenomonadales bacterium, assembly GCA_946536825.1. Lineage (GTDB taxonomy): Bacteria > Bacillota > Negativicutes > Selenomonadales > Selenomonadaceae > Quinella. Next base: position 4,367 of record CAMNEX010000098.1, read on the forward strand.
CACGAGCCCGCGCCCGAAATCGCCGCGCCTAAAGCTCCCGCATTCCTCGCCGCCGTGAAAACTTCGCTCATACCCGGCACCAATTTTTTTCTGTACGGTTGATGAAGTGCGTCGTCGAAGGCAATCGGCAAAAATTCTTCGCGCCCTTCGACTAATGCCGCGATTAACATTGAGGCGCGACTGACATTGAAAATCGCGTCCCGCATTGAAACATTTTTCGGCAAAACTTTTCTTGCCAAGCGCGTCGACAATTCAAATTCGGGGACGGCAACGACCAATCTTAATTTTATGCGCGGCAGAAAGGAAAATGTTTGAACTTCGCCGTTATTCATGACGCTGACTGTGAAGCCGCCGAAAATTGCGGGCGCGACGTTGTCGGGGTGACCTTCAATTTCTGTCGCCAGTTTCAAAAGTCCGTTTTTATCGAGCGGCGAGCCGAGAATTTCATTTGCCGCCGTCAAACCCGCAACAATCGCCGTTGAACTTGAGCCGAGCCCGCGAGAAATCGGGACATTATTTTTCATGCGAATAATCGCGCCTTTAAATTCGTCTTCGCGCCCGACTTCCTGTAAAAGTCTGTACACCGCTTGCCAAGCGAGATTTCTTTTGCCGTGGGGAATACTTTCGGAGCCCGTGCCTTTCGACTCGACGATAATTTTATTGGCGCGGAGCAAAGTCAAATCGAGATAATTATAAATCGTCGTAGCCAAGCCCAAACAGTCGAAACCCGGACCGCAGTTGGCGGAAGTGCCCGGAACTTTCACGACTGCGCGGAGCGAATTGGAAACTTCCGCCGCGGTATTTTGAATTAAATCGGGATTATTTCTGCGCATTTTCAGCGTAAAAGCTTTAAGAGATTTTCTGTTGTTGGGAATATTTTTTTTCATGGCAATCACTCAACGCGAATCACATTGAAAATTTCATCTACGACCGACAAAGCTTTTAAAGCCGCTTGAGCCTCCAAAATGTTTTTGTGCTTGACCGCGTGAGTTATGACTACAATTTCGACGTGGTCTTTAAGATCCGCCCGCGTCTGCACGACCGATTTTAAGCTGACATCGACATTGCCGAAAGTCGTAGCGATTTTTCCGAGGACGCCGGGCTTATCTTCGACAAGCAAGCGAATATAGTAGGAAGAAACCGTTTCGGCGACGGGGCAAATCGGGAATTTGTGATAGCAAGTGCAACCGAATCTGCCGCCCGTGCCGCGAGGAAGTCCGCGAGCAATTTCGATAATGTCGCTGACAACGGCGGAGGCAGTCGGCTTGCCCGCGCCGGGTCCGAAAAACATTGCCTCTTCAATCGGATAGCCGCGAACGAAAATCGCATTGAAAACGCCGTTAACCGCCGCAAGCGGGTGCTCCTTCGCCAAAAAGACAGGATTGACGCGGACATCAATTCCAAGTTCGCCGTGGCGAGCGACCGCCAAAAGTTTCACGACGTAGCCGAGCTTAGCGGCGTAAGAAATATCTTCGGGCGTGATTCGCGTAATGCCCTCCATTGAAACATCCTCGAATTTCACGCGAGAATTAAACGCAATCGACGCGAGGATAGCAATTTTCCTGGCGGCGTCTTTGCCCTCGACGTCGGCGGCGGGATTGGCTTCGGCATAACCTTTAGCTTGCGCCTCTTTTAAAACAGTTTCGTAATCCGCGCCGAGTTCGCTCATTTTGGTAAGCATGTAATTTGTCGTGCCGTTGACAATGCCCAAAACTTCCGTGATTTTATTCGCCGTCAAGGAGCGTTTCAGCGGCATGATAATCGGAATTGC
>CAMNEX010000099.1 GCA_946536825.1 uncultured Selenomonadales bacterium
AACTGGTGACCTTATCCTTACCAAGGATACGCTCTGCCGACTGAGCTACATCAGCGTTGGTTGCGGGGGAAGGACTTGAACCTTCGACCTTCGGGTTATGAGCCCGACGAGCTACCGACTGCTCCACCCCGCGGCTCCGTTAAAGACGCGTTGTCAATAACAGGGCAAATACTAGCACACACTTTTAATTCTGTCAATAAAAAATTTTTTCGGCAGGAAATTTTCAAACGTAACAAGAATTAGCAAATTGATTTAATATTTTTTAGGAGGTTGACATTTTGATTCATGTTGTAATTGATTTGGAAATGAATCCCGTCAGCAAAACTTTTAAAGATATTCGCAGGTTGACAACTGACGAGATTATTGAAATCGGCGCAGTTAAGCTTGACGAAAATTATAAGCAAGTCGACGAGTTTCAATGCTACGTTCGACCGGAATACGGCGAGATAACCAAGCACATAACGAAATTGACCGGCATAACAAACGAGACTGTCGCCGATAAGCCGCTTTTCCCGCAGGCGTTTAAAAATTTTATGGATTGGATCGGGACGTGGGACATGACGCTTTATTCGTGGAGCAATTCCGATATAAATCAGCTTAAAGACGAATGTGCGCTAAAAATGCCCGAATATGACACGAGCAGATTGGAGCGGCAGTGGCAGGATTTGCAAAAGGCTTTTGACGAGCGAATTGGCTTGCATTCAAGCCTTGCGCTTAAACACGCAATCGGCGCAATGAATCGGAATTTTGAAGGGACGCAACACACCGCCCTTGCCGACGCGGCAAATACTGCGGCAATTCTCGCGCTCCTGCAGGACGACGAAGAATTTTTCCGCGTCATGCAACCTGTAATCGATTTACTTCAGCCGAAAAAACTTTCGCAATCAATCGGCGACCTTTATCCCGAACTCATGAATTTAAAATTGGATTGAGGTATCATCATGAAAAAATTAGGAATTCTCGGACCAAAAGGCACGCATTCGGAGGAGGCAGCTCTTTGGCTGAAAAAATTTTTGCGGGAAGATTTTCGCTTGGAAATCTGCGCGGATATTTTCGACGTATTAAACGCCGTCAAGGAAAGGAAATTGGACGCGGGACTTGTGCCTGTGGAAAATTCTTTGGAAGGCTCGATAAATATTACGCTCGACACGCTGGCGCGGAGCGATACTTTGACTGTTGCACGCGAACTCGTTTGGCAGGTGAAAAATTTTTTAATGACAAAGCCTTTCGCCGACGCGCAGAAGATTAAAAAGATTTTTTCGCACGCTCAACCGCTCGCGCAGTGCAGAAAATTTCTCCATAAAAATTTCCCCGACGCAGAAATTATTTCGACGACTTCGACTGCCCGCGCCGCCGAAATTGTCGCTGAATCCTCCGCAGAAGAAAATTTCGCCGCAATTTGTACCGAACGCGCAGGAAAGTTGAACGGGCTCGCAATCGCCGCGAAAAATATTCAGGACAATCCGAATAACAGCACGCGCTTTTTTGAAATTCGCTATCGCCCGCGTGACGCCGCGCCCATTGAGACTTTCGACGGCGACAAGGTTTTGATTATCTGCCAAATTGACGGCTCCCGCGCAGGTTCTCTTTGCGGAGTTTTGGAAGAATTTTCAAAGCGCGGTGTGAATATGACAAGGATTGAGTCGCGCCCCGCTCGCACGATTCTCGGCGCGTATATTTTTTTCTTCGACCTTGAGACCGACGCCGGCAACGACGCCCTTAAAGAATCTGTTCGCGCTGTTTACGACAAAAGCATTTGGCTAAAAAATCTCGGCGTCTTCCCCGTCATATACGCCTAAAAAAATTTCCCTTCAAACTCGAAGGGAAATTTTTATTTTGTCAGCGCGATAAATTTTTCTTCCAACGACTGTCCCGCGCATAAATTTTTAATCGTGTCAAGCGCGACTAATTTTCCGCGATTTAGAATTGCCGCCCTGTCGCATAAAAATTCCGCCTCCTCTATGTAATGCGTCGTCAGGACGATTGAAATTCCCCGCGCCTTTAGATTTTTTATCAGTTCCCAAATTTTGCGGCGAACTTGCGGGTCAAGCGCAACCGTCGGCTCGTCCAGAAATAAAATTTTCGGTCGGTGAATCAAGGCGCGAATTATCAGTAATCGCCTTTTCATGCCGCCCGATAATGCGCGGACAAAAGATTTGCGAACTTTTTCCAACTCTACGAATTTTAAAAGCTCGTCGATACGCTCGCGCCGTTCCGATTTTTTTAGATGATGAAGTCGTCCGTGAAGTTCCAAATTTTCTTCAACCGTTAAATCCTGGTCAAAGTTCAAATGTTGCGGCACAACTCCGAGCAAATTTTTTATAAAAATTTCGTTGCCTTGAATCGTCCGACCTTCAAAAAAAATTTCGCCCGCCGTCGGTTTAAGTTGTAGCGTCAACATTTTTATCGTTGTAGTTTTGCCCGCGCCGTTTTTGCCCAAAAGCCCGAAGACTTCGCCGCGTAAAATTTTAAAGCTCAATCCGTCGACTGCTCGCACTTCCCCAAAAAATTTTTTGACGTTAAAAAGCTCAATCATGAAAAATTCCCTCCCCTGAAAGTTGCAAGGTAATTTGTGACAGTGTACAATATAAATAGTAATTATAGATAAAATTTTTTCCACAATCGAAGGAAGTGATTAAAATGGAGCTGAGACAACTTGAATATTTCCAGATGGCAAGCCGCCTGAAAAATATTACTCGCGCCGCGCAGAGACTTAGGGTTTCGCAACCAAATATCACCGTCGCGATAAAGAAACTTGAGGCGGAGCTCGGCGTCCAACTTTTCGACCGCAGTCAAAAACAACTGACCTTGACGCCGGAAGGAAAAGTTTTTCTCAAGCGAATTGAACTTGCACTCAGGAATATTGACGACGCAATTCTTGAAGTCAATGATTATAAGCAGTTGCAGAAGGGCACAATTAAAATCGGAATCCCGCCGATGATGGGCGCGTATCTTTTCCCGAAAGTTTTTTCCGGCTTCAGACAAATTCACCCGAATCTTGACGTTTTACTTTTTGAAGAAGGCTCGCTTTCCATTCGCGAAAAATTGGAGAGCGACTCGCTTGATTTTGGAATTATAATCGTCCCCGAATCCACGCCGAATTTAAACGTCCTGAAGATGAGTCGCAATCAGCTTATGGTTTGTGTCGCGCAGAAAAGTTCGCTCGCAAGAAAAGCCAAAATTATGCCGAAAGATATTGCCGCTTCCGATTTAATTATGATGAAAGAGGGCGCGTATCTGCGCGAAGTCGTTCAAAATAAATTGTTGGCAATGAAAATTTCGCCGCGCACAGTCCTTGAATCAAGCCAAATCGTCACGATAAAAGGGCTCGTCGCGCACGGAGTAGGGATAGCTTTTCTGCTAGATTTTATCTGCAAAAATTCTTCGGACATAAAGACAATTCCTTTTTGCGAACCGATTTTTGTAGATATAGGGCTTGCATGGAAAAAAGAACGCTACGTTTCAAAGGCGGCGCAAGCATTCATAGATTTTTGTAAGATCCCGCTGTAAAAAATATTTTGACCGAAAAGAGACGCTCGAACAAAATCGGGCGTTTCTTTTTTTGCAGGAAATATCAACGGCTTGTCTAATATTTACTGTCACTTTCGCCACAAAAATTTTTTTCAGGGGGTGCACAGAATGGGGAAGTTGGTTGTAATCGAAGGTTCGGACGGCTCCGGCAAGGCGACGCAGACGAAAAAGCTTTATGAACGTCTGCAAGATTTGGAAGTAAATGTAAGGCGTTTGAGCTTTCCCAATTACGAGTCGGAATCCTCCGCGCTGATAAGAATGTACCTGCGCGGCGATTTCGGCGGCAATGCAGAGGCTGTCAACCCCTACGCAACGGCAACTTTTTACGCCATTGACAGATTTGCGAGCTTTTTTAAGTGGAGAGATTTTTATCAAAGCGGCGGGCTTATTTTGAGCGATCGCTACGTTGCCTCGAACATGGCTTATCAGGCGGCGAAATTCAATCGGAAAACCGACCGCACAAAATTTTTGGCGTGGCTTGATGATTTGGAGTACAAACATTACGGCTTGCCGCGTCCCGACTTGACGATTTTTCTTGACATGCCGCCCGAAGTTTCAGCAATTCTCCGCAGGGAGCGCGGGCGCGAAGATATTCACGAAAGCGACGCGGCTTATATGGCTAAGGTTTATAACGTTTACAAGGAAATCGCGCAGAAATACGGCTGGAAAATCGTCAACTGCGCCAAGGGAAGTTTTGCGCGGAGCACGACTGATATTCACGAGGACGTGTTAACTTTGGTTGAGGAGATTTTGATTTAAGGAGAGAAAATATTTGCTGAAAGAAATTTTAATAGTCGAGGGGAAATCCGACACAGCCGCCATCAAACGTGCAGTAGAAGCAGATTGCATTGAGACGGGCGGCTTTCATTTTACAAGGCGAACGCTCCAAAATATTTCTGCGGCGTACAAAAAGCGCGGGATAATCATTTTGACTGACCCCGACTCGGCGGGCGAAAATATCCGAAATTTTTTGTCGAAACATTTTCCGCAAGCCAAACACGCTTATATTCCCCGCGACGAAGCAACCGCCAATGACGATGTCGGCGTTGAGCAAGCCTCGCCGGAATCAATCAAAAAAGCTCTAAGCAAAGTTCGCACGCTTGAAATTAATCCTCGCGAAGAATTTACAGCGGCGGAAATGATTAAATTTAAATTGGCGGGCGGCGCGAACAGTTCCAACCTTCGCGACAAAATCGGCGCGGCGTTGGGGATAGGTTACGGCAATGTGAAAACTTTTGTTCGGCGATTGAATAATTACGGCGTCACTCGCGCAGAATTTTTAGAGGCGTTAAAAAATGTTGCACCCTGTGATAGCTGACCCTTCGGCAACGCGCCATATTTTAAAAAAATTTAAATTGCGGGCAGTCAAAGGTCTCGGACAAAATTTTTTAATCGACGCGTACACGGTACAAAAAATCGTCGAGGCGGCTGAAATCTGCGCGGGAGATGAAGTTTTGGAAATCGGCGCGGGTATAGGAACTTTGACGCAGGGACTGCTTGAGGCGGGCGCGAAAGTTACGGCAGTCGAATTGGACAAAAAATTACCCGCCGTGCTCAAAGAAACACTTGCGGGCTATGAAAATTTCCGGCTGGTTGAAGGCGACATTTTAAAAATAAATCTCGCGGAACTCATGCCGCAAAAATTCAAAGTCGCGGCAAATTTACCCTACTACATCACGACGCAGATTTTATTGACGCTGTTGGAAAAAAATTTGCCCGTGACAAAAATCGTAACAATGGTTCAGCGCGAAGTCGCCGAACGTATGGTTGCCGCGCCCGGCTCAAAAATTTACGGCGCGTTATCGGTGGCCGTTCAATTCCGCGCAGATTCAAAAATTGCCTTTGAAGTGCCGCCCGAAAGTTTTTTGCCGCCGCCCAAAGTAACAAGCGCGGTCGTAGTCTGTGACGTTCGCAAGCCGCCCTTTGAAGTCGACGAAGATTTTTTCTTTAAAGTTGTGCGCACGGCATTTGCTCAGCGACGAAAAACTTTGCTGAATTCGTTGGCGAGTTTCGGACGTGAAAAAATTTTGGCGTCGGGCATTGACAGTTCGCGCCGAGCCGAAACTTTAAGCTTGGAGGAGTTCGCGAAACTTTCAACGGCTTTGCAAAATAATTCGAGGTAAATAATTATGGAGAGAAAATATCTTTACATGATAAGCGACGAGCCTGACGAAGTTCTTTTCAAAAAAATATGTTCTCTGATTGAGAAAAAACCCGAAATGTGGGAAGTGGAGCTTTTGGAAGATGTAGACGGCAGTTTGTATAAAAAATATCATCACGCAATGGGAAATTTGGAAGTTTGCAATGCTTATTATTTTGACAATGAAGTACGGATTGATTCCGACTTTGAATTGGAGCCGTATTTGGGCGACAAATGGTTCATACGGAAGATTGTTCGGAGCGATTCTCCCTAAGTATTAAACTTTGCAGGAAATTTGCGGCGGCGATAGAATAAACTTTGCGAAAAAATTTACGGAGGGATATTTCAGACATGAAAGATTACAAAAGCGAAAGTATCAGAAATGTAGCGTTCTGCGGTCACGGCCGCTCAGGCAAAACCACTTTGCTTGAAGCGGCACTTTTCAACAGCGGCGC
>CAMNEX010000100.1 GCA_946536825.1 uncultured Selenomonadales bacterium
GCGTAACCATGCCGATAGCGTGTTTGGTCGGGAAGATAAGAGTAATTGTGCCGTCGGCAGGAGCAACCAATTTGCCTTCAGTCGGCTCAACAGCAACGCCGTCGCCCATTGCACGCGAGGCAAAGCCGTCGTCGGGAACTTCGTTCATGAGCATCATACGACCCGTCAAATGTGCGCCGAAAGTTGCATCTGGCATCTTGGGTTTTTCTTCTTCAGCCGCCGTAGCACCGCCGCCGCCGCTTGCGCCTTCAAGAATCGAACGATCAATCTTGCCTGCGCGAATATCTTCGACAAATTCTTCAAAGTTCGCCTTGACAATCGTGACGCTCGGTCCGTAAATAACCTGAATCGCATTGCCTTTGATAACGACGCCGCCCGCGCCCGTGGATTTCAAAATGCCTTCGTTGACTTTCGAGCCGTCAACCAAAGTCAAGCGCAGACGCGTTGCACAGCAGTCAATTTCGGTGACGTTATCGACGCCGCCAACACCGCTAAGAATCGTCGCGGATTTCTGCTGATCGGGAGTAAGATTTGCAAGAGCCGCACTGCCTGCGCCGCCGCCTGCAACGCCAACGCCCGTAGCTTTTTGATAATCGGCTTTGGACATCATCTTAACATCTTCGTCGTCAGCCTCGCGACCGGGAGTCTTGAGATCCCATTTTATAATAAAGAATTTAAACGTAATAAAGTAAACAACAGCCACCACAGCGAACAGCGGCAACATCATCATCCAGTTGGATTTTGCTTGACCGGGCAGGACGCCGTAAAGGATAAAGTCAATCAAACCGTCGGAGAATGTTGTACCCATTGCAATTCCCATAATGTGGCAAGCCGCGAAACAGCAACCCGCGTAGAAAACGTGAATCGCGAAAAGTTCTTTAGCAAGGAAGAGGAAAGTAAATTCGATAGGCTCGGTGATACCGGTAAGGAACGAAGTCAAGCCGACCGAGAACAACAGAGAACCTGCCGCCTTTTTCTTTTCGGGACGTGCGCAGGTGTACATTGCATAAGCCGCCGCAGGAAGACCGGCCATCATGAAGGGGAATTTACCCATTAAGAAACGGCAAGCATCAACCGAGAAATGCTCGGTGTTCGGTGAAGCGAGCTCTGCGAAGAAAATATTTTGTGCGCCCATGACCGTTTGACCGTCAATAACTGCAGTACCGCCAAGACCTGTCTGCCAGAAAGGAAGATAGAAAATATGATGCAAACCAAACGGAATCAACGCACGTTCACAGCAACCAAAGAAGAACGTACCGAAGTAACCTGACGCCTGAACTATGCCGCCCAAAGCGAAGATACCGCTTTGGATAAACGGCCAAACAAAATACATAATGACGCCAACGATAATGCCGAAAATCATACAGACAATCGGGACAAAACGTGTGCCGCCGAAGAATGAAAACGCGGGCGGGAGTTGCATTTTATAATAACGATTGCAAAGCTCAGCTGCAACTAAGCCCGTAACGATACCCGCGAAAACACCCATTTGCAGTGTTACGATACCAAGAACTGAAGTTATCGCGCCTTCTCTTACGCTGGGATCAATCGAGCCGTCAGCGTGAATGGAGCCGTCAAGCCCCAAGAAAACGTGAATTGTTGTCAACATAACAAGATAAAAAATTGCCGCGCCAAGGACGGCGATACCTTTTTCCTTTTTCGCCATGCCCAAGGCAACCGCCAACGCGAAAATTAACGGCAAGTTGCCGAAAATCGCGCCGCCGACGTTTGATAGAATGACCATGAAACTAAAAATTGCGCTACCGGGGTGAAGAGTACTCTCCAAGCCGTAAGCCGCGATTGTCGTCGGGTTCGAGAACGATGCACCGATACCCAACAAGACGCCCGCGAACGGCAACACGGCAATCGGCAGGAACAATGACTTACCGATCTGTTGCGCAACGGCAAATGCCGAACCGCCTCCGTCACTCATGTGAAAACCTCCTTATCAAAATAAAAAAATCTTCGAGTGAAAAAATATCCTCCTTCCCACTTTATTTTTATATATTTGGAGCTAAGGTTAAACAGCCCCTTCCTGCAAAAGGAGGACGCCCTTTAACCGAGCCTCCTCCTTTTATGCAAGATATTTTCAGAATTATACACGACGCCTAATCTTTTGTCTACAAATATTTCAAAATATTTTTGCGCTACCTGCAACGATAAGAATTGTTTCCCAATTCATAAAGCTGAGGAAAATCGGCAAGGAATTTATTTAGCTTGTTGTGCCCGAAACTTTTTACGTTGAGATTTTTTTGAATAAGGGCATTTCCTGCCTGTCCCAAATTCGTGAAGCCTTTTTCATCTCTGTAAGTGTTCGCAGTTTCGCGCAACGTTTCATGAATCTGTTGTAGAGTATCGCCGACAAGGCAACGATAAGAAATTGTCCCGCCCGAACCTGTGACTTCGTAAAGATTTGGGAAGGCGGCAATAAATTTGCTCAACGTGTCGTGCCCGAAACTTTTTACGCTTAAATTTTTTTTGCCGATAGCGTCGCCCGCCCAACTCATTTTTACAAAGCCGCTTTCGTCGCCGTGCGCCTCTGCAGTTTCGCGCAACGTTTCATGAATCTGTTGTAGAGTATCGCCGACAAGGCAACGATAAGAAATTGTCCCGCCCGAACCTGTGACTTCGTAAAGATTTGGGAAGGCGGCAATAAATTTGCTCAACGTGTCGTGCCCGAAACTTTTTACGCTTAAATTTTTTTTGCCGATAGCGTCGCCCGCCCAACTCATTTTTACAAAGCCGCTTTCGTCGCCGTGCGCCTCTGCAGTTTCGCGCAACGTTTCATGAATCTGTTGTAGAGTATCGCCGACAAGGCAACGATAAGAAATTGTCCCGCCCGAACCTGTGACTTCGTAAAGATTTGGGAAGGCGGCAACAAAATCTTGCAGCGTGCCATAACCAAAATCCCTTACAGTGAAGCCGAGCTTTTTATTTTTTAACTCCTTGCCGGCGGAGTTCAGGAATAAAAATCCGTTTTCGTCGCCTTGAAGATTTGCCGCCTCGCAAAGGACGTTGTGAATTTGTTGCAGTTTTTTATCGCGCTCGCATTGAAGTTGCCTGTCGGCTATCGAAATGACTTTAAGCTTTGGAAGCATTTCAACAGGCTGAACTTTTACGGGCGTTGCAACGGGAATTTTTTCGACGGGCTGAATTTTTGCGGGCGGAGAAATTGTTTCCTCGTCGAACAGAGAAATTTGGACGGGCGAAATTTTAACCTGCGCGGGAGAAAAATTTTTTACAGACCCGGCAGGGATTTGAGCTTCTGATTTTTCGTCAAGGTCGATAAATTCACTGCAAGCCGAGCGAAAAGAATTCGACGCATGGGAATTGCCGAGCCCGATAATTTTCATGCCGCCTTCGCGAAGACGAATTGCGAGTGGAGTGAAATCGCTGTCATTAGAGACAAGCGCGAAAATTTCCGCCTTGCCGCCGTAAAGTACGTCCATTGCGTCAATCGTCAAGGACATATCGGTTGCGTTTTTGCCCGTGGCGAAGTCGGGTTGCTGAACTGCGCGAAGTGAAAAATTTAAAATACATTCGTTCCAACCGTGCAGAGAAAATTTTTCCCAGTTGCCGTAAATCCTGCGAATAAAAATTTCGCCGCGAGTTTCCAAAGTTTCGATAATCTGCTTGCCGAATTTGGCGGATATATTGTCTGCGTCAATGAAAAGTGCGATTTTTTTTGCCGTCATAAAAAAACCCTTCAATAGCAGTCAATGGAACGAATTGCGCCGAATTGAATAAAATCGCTCGCCGAAACAGGATCGCCCTCGGTTATCGCCAGCTCGACTGTTCTAAGATTATCTGTCTCAATGTGAATTTTTTCCGCGCCGTATTCTTCTTTAACTTTTTTCCACAGATTTTTCCGTGAAGTCTTCGTGTCTTTGTAAACCGCATGATTATAGAAAATGTTCATGGACGATTCGTTTTTGTCGGCGTCGCAGTTGAAGAAGATAAAAGCTTTGCCGGATTTAGCCATAAAAATAAAACTCCCTTCAAAATTTTTTAACATTAATACGCGGGGATTATAACCAATTTGACAATTCTGCGCAATGCCAAAATTTTTTTTGCATAAGAAAACCCGCCGAGCTTTTCGACGGGCTAAAATTTTTTTATCAAGAAACTTATCTGCGCAAAACGTTATAGCGATAAAAATAACCTTCGACGAGCAATGACCGCGCCGAATCATCATTTTTGTGCTTGATAATGTTAAATAAATCTTCGTGCGCCTTTTTGAGCTCCGCGCCCTTGCCAAGGTTAATCATGTTGCGTATCGTATTTATGCGCATTTCGCTGGTTAAAGTTCTGACGAGTTTAGCAATTTGTCCGAGTAAAGAATTATGCGCCGCAATCGAAATGGCTTCGTGAAAATTATCGTCCGCCATGAAAACTTTTTCCGCGTCGCCGTCGTCAATTTCTGTCAGGAGCTTTTTGAGTTGCTCCTCAAGCTGAAATAAATCTTCCGGCTCGGCTTTTTCCATTGCCAATTCCAAAATACCCAAATCGACCCACTCGCGCAATTCCTTTAAATTGTCAAGCGAGTCCGATTGATCCAAAATTATTCCGTAAAGCAACGGGTTTATCATTTTGTCCGAAAAACCATTTGCCACGAAAGTTCCTTCGGGGCGGCGAATATCCAGCACCCCGAACGACACCAAAATTTTTATCGCCTCGCGGATTGAATTGCGCCCGACGCCGAAACTCGCTGCCAATTCCATTTCTGTTGGCAATTTGTCGCCCGGACGGAGTTCTTTATAAATCATCGCGTAAGTTAAACGGTCAATCACTTGTTGCACAATCGACGTATTGTCAATCGGTCTCAGAAAATTTTTTTCAACAACTTCGCCGATTTCCATAATGGTAACGCCCTTTCTATAAGTTTGTGCTTATTATAACTTGCAAAGTTGCCTTGTCAAGTGATTTTGTCCGCGACGATTGCGGACATTTCGCAAGGAAATTATTTTCATTGTGGACAAATATAAACGCGTATTTATGCCGATATAAAATTTTGTCCGCAACGGACAAGGACGCCGCAAAAGTTGTTTCGCTTGCCTATTGCAAAGCCGCCGATTAAAATAATAATGTGTTATAAAAAAGTTTTTTTTGGAGGTGTTACTCATGCAAGAGGTCATGCAAAAATTTGGTCGATTCCTGAGCGCAATGGTCATGCCGAATATCGGCGCGTTCATTGCTTGGGGCTTCATCACAGCACTTTTTATTCCTGCAGGCTGGATTCCCAATGAGGGTCTGGCAGAATTGGTAGGACCTATGGCAAAATGGCTCCTGCCGTTATTAATCGGTTTCACGGGCGGCGAAGTCGTCAACGGTCACCGCGGCGGCGTCGTCGGCGCGATTGCCACGGCGGGCATTATCGTCGGCACCGATATTCCGATGTTTATGGGCGCAATGATTATGGGTCCTATCGGCGGCATTGCAATAAAAAAATTCGACGAGGCAGCGCAAGATTCCATTCCCGGCGGCTTTGAAATGTTGGTAAACAATTTCTCGGCCGGCATTATCGGCGGCGTGCTTGCCTGCGCGGCTTACAGTTTCGTAGGTCCGATAGTTTCAAGCATTACGGACGGACTTGCCTCGGCGGTCGGCGCGATCGTCAGCGCGGGACTTTTACCGCTCGTTTCAATCCTGGTTGAGCCCGCAAAGATTTTGTTCCTCAACAACGCGATTAATCACGGCGTTTTCACTCCGCTCGGCATGCAACAGGCGCAGGAAGTCGGCAAATCGATTTTCTTCATGATTGAATCAAATCCCGGTCCCGGTCTCGGCGTATTGCTTGCTTATTCGCTATTCGGCGTCGGCAACGCGAGAGGTTCTGCCCCCGGCGCGGTTATCATTCACTTCTTCGGCGGTATTCACGAAATTTATTTCCCCTACGTCCTTATGAAACCTACCCTGATTCTTGCGGTTATGGCGGGCGGCGTCACGGGTGTTTTCACATTGACTTTGCTCAACGGCGGCTTAGTTGCTCCGGCGGCTCCTGGTTCCTTTATCGCGATTATGGCTATGACGGCTCCCGGCGCGTACTTCGCAAACATTGCGGCGGTAGCGGCGGCGGCAGGTGTGAGTTTCGCAATCAGTTCAATCTTTGTCAAGGCAA
>CAMNEX010000101.1 GCA_946536825.1 uncultured Selenomonadales bacterium
GCGGGCGTCCCGAAAAGAATCAGCGCGTTGACTTCGGGATTGACATAAACTCTGTCCCTGCGCTTGATATTTTCCGAATAATCGTTGCCGCCTTGGCTGTCGTCGTCGCGATAAGTGTAGCGATAGGTGTAGGAGCCGTCGTTATTTTTTATGCGCGTCGTTGAGTTCGGGAGCCGCTCGGTATCGGGGTCAAGCGACATAATTACCGACTCTTTTAAAATTTCCGCGTCGCCGAATTTTATAGGGAAAATGTAGCTTTGCATACTCTCGACGCTTGAAGCCGTCACGATAAAAACTCCCGACTCCCTCAAAATTTGGAGACTTTTTGTCTTGGAAATTATTTCCAAAACTTTCAGCGGCTCGATATTCGTGAGCGAGATTGAAATTTTCCCTTTAACAGAATCGTCAACCGAAATATTGAGCCCGCCGGTTTTCGCCACAAGCATTATTGTCGAGCGGAGGTCGGCGTCGTGAACGCTTAAAGTCATCGGCGCGGCTGAAATCTGCGCGGGCATAAAAAAAGCTGCCGAAATCGCAAACGGCAGAAATTTTTTAATCAATCAGTTCAGCTCCTTTTGAAAATAAATGCGCTCTCCATTATCAAACATCACAAAATCGGGCGTTATGTCTGAAATTTTTCGCCCGCCAATTTCGTCGCCGATTGTCAGGAACAGCGTTTCCTTATCGCGCAGAAACATTGCCGTTTTATTTTCGCCGCTAATCGCCGTGCCCATTAGCAGAATTTTTTCCGACAGTTTTTTATTTTCCGCTTGGGGGGGGGGTTGTATTAAAGCGGGTACAGGCGGCACGACAGAAATTTTCGGCGGCGGAATTTCCGGGGGATTCAGCGGCGGCGCGGGTTCTTCTTTTTCTTCGTAAGCGAACGGGTCGCCGATAAAAAGCGCGTCGGCATTTGCGCCCAAAACAATTTTGACGCCGTCGGGATTTTTTTCGGTAGGCAAAACTTTAACGGGAAAATCTTTCGTGACGGGCGGTTCTTCGTTCAAAATAATTTCTTCCTCGCTTGAGTTATCGTCAGTCGCCCAAAAAATCAGCAGGACGATAAAACAAGCGGCGAGTGCTCCGAACCGAATTTTATTTTGTTTAAGCTCGTCGAGTTCGCGAGCCAAAATTTTCTTCAGCTCGTCGGACATTTAAATTCCTCCGAAAATTTTTAAAAAAGTTTATCACAGGCTTTTTGAGTTTTCAACCGCGAAAATTTTCCATAGACTTTTGGCGGATTTTCCTTTAAACTTTGCGGAAGATTTTTTGAATGAGGGATTTGTTATGATTGATGAAAACATTTCGCGCAGAAATTTTATAAAGAAAACCGCTTTGACGATAGGAGCTTTAATCGCATCGAATTTTATTTTTTGTGACGAAGTTTTTGCTGCGAAAAAAATTTGCAGTGTGAGGACGCGCTACGGAACTTATAACGGCTTCGTAGATAAAAATGGCATTCAGACATGGCTGGGCATTCCCTACGCCAAACCGCCTGTCGGAAAACTCCGTTGGCACGCGCCCGAAAAATTAGCTCCGAGCGATAAGGAATTCAAAACAAAAAAATTCGGCTATTCGCCAATGCAACTGTTTGATCCGACGGAAAAAGCTTCGTCGCTTCCGCAAAGCGAAAATTGTTTGACACTGAATATTTGGGCGGGCAATCCGGACAAAAAAAATAAGCCTGTAATGGTTTTCATACCGGGCGGCGGCTTCGTCGGTGGCGGCACGGGCGACCCGCTTTATAATGGCGCAAAACTCGCGGCGCATGACGTTGTTGTCGTCACGATAAATTATCGCCTCAACATTTTCGGTTTTATGAATTTAGCGGCGATTGATTCCGATTTCGCGGACACGGGTTATCTCGGCATTAAAGATCAAGTTGCGGCTCTGGAGTGGGTTAGAGAAAATATTTTGGAATTCGGCGGCGACCCTTGCAATGTGACGATTTTTGGCGAAAGTGCGGGCGCGGCGTCGGCTATTTTTTTAATGGTCACGCCCGCCGCGAAAAATCTTTTCCATAAAGCAATCGTGCAGTCGGGTCACTTGGCTTTTTATCATACTCCCGAACAATCAGCGAAACTTGCCGCCGAATTTATGGAACTGGGCGGCTATAAAAATATGCGCGAGCTCATGAATAAGCCCACCAAGGAAATCATGCTGACTTACGAAAAACTTTGCGAAAAAAGACTTTTCACGACGGAAGTTGACTATTTCCCGACTTGCGACGGAAAATTTTTGCCGACTCACCCGCTCCGCGCTTTAAAGGACGGCGCGGCGGCAGGCATTAAACTTTTGACGGGCACGACGGCGGAGGAATATCGCTATTGGAATTTGTATGACGAAAATTTCACCGCGAACATAGAAGAATTTCATTCGCAAATTACTCCCCTTATTTACGAAGGAGAAATTTTCCTCGACAAAGAAATTTATCATATGTGGGAAAAAAATCACCCGAACGAAAATTATCTTGAATTTGCGAATCAAATTAATTGGCGTGTCGGGCAGGAGTTGGCGGCGGAATATCAATCGGCGTTTGACGACGTTTTCTTTTATTTGTTCAGCCAAAAATCGCCCAATGAACTTTTGGGCTCGTGTCACGCGATTGACTTGCCTTTTGTCTTCGATACCCGCGACAAACAACTTGACGCGAATCCACCCGCGCATTTGGTTAAAGAAGTTCAAGCGGCGTGGACATCTTTTGCGAAGACCGGCAACCCCGGCAACGCTTTAATTCCTACCTGGAAAAAATACACGGCTGACGATAGACAGACTATGGAAATTAATTCCGCGGCGTGGACTTGCCATAAAAATTTGAACACCGCGAATTTAACCGAGCTCCGCCACGTTTACGAAGAAAATTTGCTCGATTAGTTTTTTGCTTAAAATTTTTTCTCGCCTTAAATGGCGGGAATTTTTTTTATTGTTTGCTCGCGATTTGAGGTCGCGTTTTTTATTGTTTGATTCGGCTTTGCAAGAATTTATAGTTTTGAGTGGAAAATTTTTAGAAAAAGTGCCCATGCTTTACAAGAAAATTGCCAAAATATTTTAGAAAACTTCGCGGGAAAAAAATATAATGTATACAGAAAATCTTAAAGGAGTGAAGGCAATGGCGATTCGCATAACGGGCGCGCCGTGTTGCTGGGGCGTGGACGACGTTAAAAATCCTTATCTGCCGCCGTGGAAAAAAGTTTTGGAAGAAGCGGGCTTGGCAGGTTTCTCGGCAATCGAGCTGGGACCCTACGGATTTTTGCCGCTGGACATTGAGGTTGTCAGCGCAGAATTGAGCAAGAACGGAATTTCAATCGTCGCGGGCACAATTTTTGACGATTTGCTTGCGGAAGAAAATTATCAGCCGGTCTTAAAGCAAGTCGACGACATCTGCGCGATAATCACGAAATTGCCGCCGCTCAAGCGCGAAGAAGGGCAACGTTATCCGACGCCTTACTTGACGGTAATGGATTGGGGACATGACGAACGCGATTTTGCGGCGGGGCACCCCGACAAAGCTCCGCGCCTTTCCGAGGAAGATTGGCAACGCATGGTCAATCACATCAAAGGCATTGCCGAGGCGGCGAAAAAATGGAACGTCCGCGCAGTGATTCACCCTCACGCGGGCGGCTACATTGAATTTGCGGACGAAATTGACAAAATCATGAAGGATATTCCCGCCGAAGTTGCGGGCTTGTGCTTGGATACCGGGCATTTGCGCTATTCGCAAATGGATCCGGTCGAGTGGCTAAGGAAATATGCCGACAGATTGGATTATGTTCACTTCAAAGACATTAACGAAAAAATTTACAACGAAGTTCTGAACGAGCATATAAGATTTTTCGAGGGTTGCGGCAAAGGCTCAATGTGTCCGATTGGCACGGGCATGTTGGATTATCCCGCGATTTACAAACTTTTGACGGAAGAAATTAATTACAACGGCTATATAACGATTGAACAGGAACGCGACCCGCGCAATGTGGCGACAAGTCTGCGCGACGTTAAACAAAGCGTTGATTATCTTAAAGCTTTAGGTTTTGAGTAAGGAGAAATTGAAATGATTAACGGCGAAAAATTTTCCGAACGTCCGATTCGTTGGGCAATGATTGGCGGCGGGCGCGGCTCGCAAATCGGCTATATTCACAGGAGCGCGGCTCTTCGCGACGCGAACTTTGAGCTTGTGGCGGGCGCGTTTGATATAAATCCTGAACGCGGCAAGGACTTCGGCAAAAATCTGCACGTCGACCCCGACCGCTGTTACAGCGATTATAAAGAACTTATCGCGGCAGAATCGAAACGCGCTGACGGCGTTGAGGCGGTATCAATCGCGACGCCGAATTTTACGCATTTTGAAATTGCAAAGGCGGCTCTTGAGGCGGGGCTTCACGTCTATTGCGAAAAACCGCTGTGCTTCACGGTTGCCGAGGCGGAAGAATTGGAAAAAATTGTCGAGAAAAGCGGCAAGGTTATGTTCATTTCCTACGGCTACGCGGGACATCAAATGATTGAGCAGGCTCGCCAACTGGTTGCCAACGGCGATTTGGGCAAAATCAGAATTATAAAAATGCAATTTGCGCACGGCGGGAACTCTGCACCGGTTGAAAAAAAATCTGGCGCGGCGGCGTGGCGCGTTGACCCGAAAAAATCCGGTCCTTCGTTCGTTATCGGCGACGTCGGAACGCATCCGCTTTATTTGAGCGAAGTTATCCTGCCAGAACTGAAAATTAAGCGTCTTATGTGCAAGCGCGAAAGTTTTGTTGAAGGTCGCGCCCTTGAAGACAACGCAATGACGGTTATGGAGTACGATAGCGGCGCAGTTGCTTACATTTGGTCGAGTAGCGTTAATGCGGGCGCGGATTTCGGCTTTACCTTCCGTATCGTCGGGGAAAAGGCGTCAATCGCTTGGGACGCTGAACACCCGAATCAACTTGCTTATCAAATTCAAGGACAAGCTCCTGCGGTTTTGCAACGCGGCGCGGGCTACCTTTATGAATCTGCGCGGGCTGATGACAGAATCGGCGGCGGACACCCTGAAGGGCTTTTCGAGGCGTGGAGCAATCTTTATACGAAATTTGCCAAAGCGATAACTCTTCGCGAGGCGGGCAAGCCGATTGATTTTTGGTATCCCGGCATTGAAGCGGGCGTCACGGGCGTCAAATGGGTTGAAAAATGCGTTGAGTCGGCGAACAATGACGCGGCTTGGGTTAATTTCTAAATAGAAGCTACAGGGAATGGGGATTTTAAAATCTCCGTTCCCTTTGCTATAAAAAATGTTGGAGGGGTTATTTATGGTAAAAGTTGGCATTGCGGGACTTGGTCGCTTGGGCAAAGTTCACGCAAAAAATTTATCGGTCGGCGTCGACGGTGCGCAATTAGTCGCGGCTTGTTCAATCGTCCCTGCCGAGCTTGACTTCGCGAGAGAAAATCTCAAGGTCGAGCAAACTTTCACCGACTTTGACGAGATGTTGAAGTCGGACATCGACGCGGTTGCAATCGTGACGACGAGCGGACTTCATTACGGGCAAATTGCCAAAGCTCTCGACGCGGGCAAACACGTTTTCTGCGAAAAACCGCTTGGAGTTACGGTTGAGGAATGCAAAATCGCTGAAGCGGCGGTTGAACGTCACCCCGAAAAAGTTTTCTTCCTGGGCTTTATGCGCCGTTTCGACCCGTCCTACGCTTATGCAATGGAAAAAATTCAAGCGGGCGTTATCGGCAAGCCGTACATGGTTAAGGCGACGGGCATTGACCCGGAAGCACTCGTTCAGGGCGCGATTAAATTCGCTCCGACTTCCGGCGGTATTTTTATCGATATGGCGATTCACGATATTGATTTAATGCGTTGGTTCCTCGGCGAAGACCCCGTAGAAGTTTACGCGGCGGGCGCAACTTTCAAACACCCCGAATTCAAAGCGGCAAATGACGACGAAACGGGCGTTGCAATGTACAAATGCGCCAGCGGCGCGATTGGCTTTGTACACGTCGGCAGAACAGCTCCTCACGGCTACCACGTCGAGACAGAAATTGTCGGCACGGAAGGAACTTTGCGGATTAGCCCTGTCCCCGAAAAAAATCTTTGCATGATTTACGACACTCACGGCGCGGTTAAAG
>CAMNEX010000102.1 GCA_946536825.1 uncultured Selenomonadales bacterium
TCAAGAGAATTCAAGGTTGGGTTGAGCTTGACGGCTCGTGGGAAAATCGCGAAGCCCCGATTCAAAATCCCTACACCGCCCGCACCGCTTACGAAATTTCGCGTTGCATGACTTGCGGTTGTTGCTTGGAGGCTTGCCCGAATGTCGGACCGCAATCAGACTTTATCGGACCCGCGCCGACTGTGCAAGCTTATCTGTTCAATCTGCACCCGCTCGGAAAATTCGACGCGCCTAAGCGTTTGAATGTGCTTATGGAAAAGGGCGGCATAACCAGTTGCGGCAACAGCCAAAACTGCGTCGAAGTTTGCCCGAAATCTATCAAGCTCACAACTTACCTTGCGCAACTCAATCGCGACGTTAATATCCAAGCGTTGAAAAATATCTTCGATAATTAACCCGCTTAAACGCAAAAAATATCGGGACAATCGTCAAATGTCGGTTGCCCCGATTTTTTATGCTTAACTCCATTTTTATCGTTACAGCCCTCGTATCCGAATTTTTATTTGCCCATTGCTTTAAAGCAGTCTTCACGAGCATCTTCCGAAAGCACATCACTCGGATCAATTTGAATAGCTTTATCGAAATCTTGAATAGCTCGCTCGTATTGTTTTAATTCTTTATAAGACTTGCCGCGGCGGTAGTAATAATATTCATCATTTGGATTGAGTTCAATAGCTTTGGTGTAATCTTTAATCGCTCGCTCGTATTGTTCTAAATCATCATACGAACAGGCACGACAGAAATAATAGACTTCATAATTCGGCTTGAGTTCGATAGCTTTGGTGTAATCTTTAATCGCCCGTCCGTACATTTCCCTTGCTTTATCGAAAGCTTGAATTACTTGACAGACTAATCCAAGATTATCATAAAAATCGCCGCGACGTTTGTAAGAGTCAGCATCATCGGGCTTGAATTCAATTACTTTAGAATAATCTTCATGCGCTTTATCATATTGATATAACCTTTCATAAGCCCAGCCGCGACTAGTGTAAGCGTTTGCATAATTCGGATTAAGTTTAATCGCTTTAGAATAATCTCGAATAGATTGCTCGTATTGCTGCAAAGCACTATAAGCACGTCCACGATTGTAGTACGCCTCAAAGTAATTAGGATTGAGTTGAATAGCTTTATCGAAATCTTGAATAGCTCGCTCTCTTTGTCCTAATTGTAAATAGGCGACGCCGAGATTGTTATAAGCCTCTGCATCATTCGGATTTTTTGTAATTTTAGCTGTGTATTTCTGAATATCGTCATAAATGTCTGCAAAAGCGGTACTGTTTACAGTGAAAAGAGCCACGATGACCATAAAAGACGCAAAAACGATTCGTAGAAAGAAATTTCCTCTGTTCATAGTCCTCACTCCTAAAAATTTTGCAAAAATTATAACACAGCGGCGTTGAAAGTTAAAATCCTTGCTTGAAACGATTTTTGCGGCTTGAAAGTGGTTTTGAGAGTGCGAAGTGCCAAATCCATATATATGGATTTTGTAAATGACCAAATCCCAAATATAGGATTTTGACTTTTGGGCAAAAAAATAAGCCCCAGCAAGGTTGCGGGGGCTTTTTTAGTGTCGATTATCTTTCAGAACAAGCCGCTGATAATTCCTTCGGGCGTTATGTCGATTTTCTCGGCGGCGGGACGTTTCGGCAAGCCCGGCATTGTCATGATATTGCCCATAAGCACGACGACGAAGCCCGCGCCCGCAGAAATTTTAATCTCGCGAACTGTCACGTTGAAATCTTTCGGGCGACCGAGTTTAGTCGCGTCGTCGGATAACGAATACTGCGTTTTGGCGACGCATATCGGCAAATTTCCAAAGCCGCGCTGTTCAATCTCCGCAAGCTGTTTCTTAGCCGCGGGAGCATAAATCACGCCGTCCGCGCCGTAAATTTTCTTCGCAACCGCCGAAATTTTTTCCGAAATGCTCAAATCGTCTTCGTAAGTGAATTTGAAATTCTTCGTGTCGCCGAAACTTTCTTCCACGGCTTTGGCAAGTTCAATGCCGCCTGCGCCGCCTTGAGCAAAAACTTTCGACCGAGCAAAGCGAACGCCCTTAGCCGCGCAGATTTTCTCAACTGCTGAAATTTCTTCATCGGTATCGGTCGGGAAATCGTTAAGCGCGACAATCGCAGGCAATCCAAAGCCTTGAACGTTTTCTATATGCTTTTCCAAATTCTCCAAGCCGCGTTCGACTGCCGCAACGTTCGGTTCGGAGAGATTTTTTTTGTCAACGCCGCCATGCATTTTCAACGCCCGAATTGTCGCCACGATAACAACCGCGTCGGGGCGCAAGCCGCTCATACGGCACTTAATATCCAAAAATTTTTCCGCCCCCAAGTCCGCGCCGAATCCGGCTTCCGTAACGACAATATCCGCGAGTTTCAAGGCGTATTTCGTCGCCGTGACGCTGTTGCAACCGTGCGCAATGTTCGCGAAAGGTCCGCCGTGAATCAAAGCGGGCGTCCCTTCCAACGTCTGAACTAAATTTGGCTTAATCGCGTCCTTAAGCAACAGCGCGAGCGAGCCCGTAACTTTTAAATCGTCCGCCGTGACAATTTCGCCGTCAACTGTGTAAGCCACGATTATTTTTCCGAGCCGCGCTTTTAAGTCCGCAAAATCCTTCGCCAGGCAGAGAATCGCCATCATCTCGGACGCAACCGTTATGTCAAAGCCCGTTTCACGCGGCACGCCGTTAATCTTGCCGCCCAAGCCGACAATTACATTTCTCAAGGCGCGGTCGTTTAAATCCAAAACTCTTTTCCACACAACGCGCCGCACATCAATTTTCAATTCGTTGCCCTGCTGAAGGTGATTGTCCAGAACCGCCGCCAAAAGATTATGCGCCGTCGTTATCGCGTGAAAATCGCCCGTGAAATGCAAATTTATATCTTCCATTGGCACCACTTGCGCGTAGCCGCCGCCCGCCGCGCCGCCTTTTATCCCGAAGCAAGGTCCCAAACTCGGCTCGCGCAACGCCACGCAAACTTTCTTGCCTAATTTTGCAAAGGCGTCCGTCAAGCCGATTGAAGTTGTCGTTTTGCCTTCGCCCGCGGGAGTCGGAGTTATCGCCGTCACCAGAATCAATTTTCCGTCGGGATTTTTTTCAATGCGGCTCCAAACCTCGGCAGATATTTTCGCCTTGTACTTACCGTAAAATTCCAAATCGTCCTCCGTCAAACCGAGTTTAGCCGCCGCCGCCGTAATTTTCTCAACCTGCGCGGCTTGTGCAATTTCCACGTCACTCAACAAATTAATCGCCCCCAAAATTTATTTTTTAACTTCGCAAGAATCGTAAAGACATCTCAAAAATTTCCCGAAGCCTTTGACTGTCGAATCAAAGTTGAAAGGCTCGGTCAAGCGATAAAATATTTCATGCAAGGTTAAATCGGTTTTGTTGCCGTCAAGCGCGGCGAATAAATTTTTATCTGTCAACCGCGCAGGTTTCGCCTCGAACATGTCGGAATTTATCAAAAAAACTTCCCGCCCCGCTAAATTTTCTATCTGCGCGAGCCACGCAACAAACGCCTCCGCATAAAAATTAAAATTCACGATATCGGGCGCAGTCACGTCCACGCCGTCGAGAAAATCCACGAACCACGGATATTTATAAGCTTTTGCATTGCCCGATACCAAATTCGCCAACACCGGCTTTATCAAATGCACATACGCAAAAATAAATCTCGCGAATTGCACAAAAACTTCGCTCTGCGCGGGAAAATCGCTCCACGAAAATTTTCTTTCCTCGTGATGACAAATGTACTTGAAAATTTTTTTGGATTTGAGCGGTCGCGAATAAAAATCCGCCGCCGCCAATGCCGCATAAAACTCGACAATGTGCGCTTCGTTGCGCTGATTCGCCGCTCCGACAGAAAATTCTTTTACCGCCGTCATCACAGAATCTCCGATAAAATATGTCGCGTCGAAAAGGTTTTCTTTCTCCGAATAATATTTCAACGCCGCCTTTGTATTCGGCAAAAAATTTTCACTCCGCGCAAAAAGTTCGTCTTTAATGTTCGTCGGCGTGAAACTGAAATACGGCAGAATCAATACGCCGCCGATTGAAATTCTGTCCGCATAATCGGCAAGATTGTTGCGCAAAAGCCGCGCAAGCGTCGGAAGTCCCGCCGCGCCCGTCCCGCCGAAAACCGAGCCCGCCAAAAAAATTTTAACCGTCTCGCCCTCGCCGATTATTTTTTCAATCTGCGCGGTCAAAGTCGTAAATTTCTCGCCGTCATCAAATTTTTTAGCCAAAACCGCCGCGCCTATCGACGGGTGCCCGCGAAAACCTTCGTTGAGCGTCGTCTCGCGCTCCTTTTTGGTGTAAAGCACTTCGTAAAGCTTGCCGACAGGCGATTTGCTGTGGTGATAAAACTCAATCAGATCGTCAAGCGTCTTATCGGTTCCGGTCGGATTAAACGGAAACGGGCGCACGATTGAAATTTTATTTTTAAAAAGCGTCGTGTCATTGCCGACAGAAAAATTTTGAAAAACGTCGAAATTATTCAGCGCGGTCGAAGTTCTTTCCAAATTCCCGTTGCCGACGTCGGGATCAATCGCCGCGATAAAAAGTCGTTCGTTATCGGGCAAAAGTCCGGCTATGCAAAGGTGAGTTAAAGACTCCATAACCTTCGCGCCCGTCCCGCCGATTGATACAAAATAAAAACTCATTTTTTCCTCCCGAAAAGTTGCGCACCCGGCGGCGTGTATTTAAATGCGAGCGGCGTCGCAAAAATCGTCAGCAACCAATAACCCAAGCCCGCGAAAATCGCCGCGAAAATCGCGAAAATTATTCCGTTCAATTTTATTCCGAGGATCGGCGCGTAAAAATGCGGAATTCCTAAACTTATCGCAAAGGATAAGATTAAGAATGCCGCCCAAATGATTCTTTTGCCCGCGCCCGCCGCTTCGTCGACTTTGAAGAGAAATCGCGCCGCCAAAAACCAACTCAAAGCGCAAAGTCCGTTGATTAAGCCCGTCGCCCGCGTCAAGGTAAAATATTTTTCCTGCCAACGCGAATAATTCATGTTATCCGACGCCGTCGCGAGCGCGTGCCCCGTCACATTCGAGCCGAGATAATATACCGCCGCCGTGCAAGCAATCGTTACCGCCAAAATCAAAATAATTTTTATAACTGTCCGCGCAGTTCTGTTCATTAAATTTCAAACCTCCGCAATTTCCCGCAAAAATTCTTCGGAGAATAAAATTTTGTAATGTTCACTCAGCAATTTCACGAATTTTTGCCAGTATTTTAAAACTCTTTTCCTTGCGAACAAATCGAAGTAATAAGCAAGCGGAATCAGCGCGGAAGTCCCGATATTGTCGATAATTCGGACGTGATTTTCTGTCGGAGAAATTTTTTGCACAAGGTAATTGTCGGGGTCGATACCCGCGAGCAAAATTTTTTCCTCGAAATAAACGCGCTTAAATTTCAGCAGAATTTTTTCCAATTCAAACAAATTTTTTTTGTCCCTAATGGCTTCGTCGAAAAGAACCAGCATGGTTTTGCTTGAATTGCCGTCAAAATCAATAACGCGTTCAAAAAGATATCCTTTTCCCTTGGACGTTTCCACTTCGCCGAAATATTTTGTCAGGAGCGTCATTTTGTCCGCGCGGGAGCCGAGAGCTTTTCTGTAGCGGAACTCCCTTTCAATATCGGGGTCGGGTGTCGTGTGCAAAATTTTTACGCACAAATGCGGGTCGGTCGGGTGTGCGTAAACAATTTTGTGCATGCCGGTGCCCAAATACAAATCATCAGTCAGAGTAATCATCAATCAATACCTCGTCTTTGAAGCTTCGTCGCGAGTCGGTTCATTTAAAGTCGCGTCAACTTCGGGAATTATCTGCCGCTCAATTTGCGGCTCCTCATAAGTTTGCCGCTCAAGCGGATTGTCGTGTTCGTTGTCGTCAACTCTCCTCAGCGATGAATTCGTGCGTTCGTCATCGTAAATTTTCCTGTCGATTGAATTCGTGCGTTCGTCGTCGTAAATTCGCCTGTCGGTTGAATTCGTGCGTTCGTTGTCGTAAATTCGCCTGTCGGTTGAATTCGTGCGTTCGTCGTCGTAAATTCGCCTG
>CAMNEX010000103.1 GCA_946536825.1 uncultured Selenomonadales bacterium
GCAATGGTTTACAACGGCGATTTGATTGCGGTTGACACGGTCGAGAATTTTAAAAAGATTCAAGATCCCCGCGTCAAAGATTTTTTCCGAATAATAGATTAGAAATTTTAAGGAGGCGAAGTGATGTCGGTAGAAGCGAAGGTCGGGGCGTTTACGGTAGGCGGCTTAATGCTTTTAGGCGGTGCGACGGCGGGGCTCGGAGATTTTCATTTCGGGGCGAGTGACGATATAATTTTATATGCGGGCTTTAAACAGGTAGTAGGGCTTATGCCGCAGTCGGACGTTCGGTTGAGCGGAGTTTTAATCGGCAAAGTCACAAAAATTGCCAACGAAGGTACGGGCGTTACTGTGACAATGGAAGTTGATCCAAACGTTAAAATTCCCAAGCAGTCAAAAGTTGCGATAGCCTCAAGCGGCGTCATGGGCGAAAAATTTATAAACTTTCAGCCCAGGGTCGATAACGGCGAATATCTTGAGAACGGCGCGTATCTTTACGGCGCGGAAGAAGCCGGTATGGACTCAATGTTCGAGGGCATAGGCAAAGTTATGGACGAAGTCGAGACGCTTTTAAAATCAATGCAGGCGATTGTCGGCGACGACACTTTTAAAAAATCCGTGGTCGAAATGAGCGATAACATGCGCGAGGCATCAGCGCACGTCAACGGCATGACAGGTTCCTTTGAGAGAATGGCTAAGGAGAACGAAGACGTTTTCAACAACATGGTTAGGGAAATGGAAAGCGCGGTTGCGGGCATGAATCGGACAATGGCTAATGTCGAGCACATGACGGCGAATATTGATACATTTGCGGGCGACCCCAAAACCGCCGAAGATTTGCGCACGACGCTTGACAGCATAGCTAAAACTTCTCAAAGCGTGGCGAGCATGGCGAATAATATGAATAAATTCGCGGGCGATCCGCAAGTTGCCGAAGATTTAAAAGCGACAGTCAGCAACGCCCGTAGCATAAGCGAACGCGCAGACAAAATGTTGGGCAAGGTCGAAGGCGTGACGGACAGTTTTTCAAAGATTGACGTAACGCCGTCTGTTGATATACTATACAGCGGCAGTGCTCACGATTGGAACGCGAATTTTAATCTTGACGTTTCAAGCGACGATAAATCTTTGCTATTGGGCGCGGAGGATATTGGCGACAACACGAAATTAAATTTGCAGGGCGGAATGAAATTCGGCACGGATTTTGGAACCCGCGCAGGAATTATCGCGGGAAAGCCCGGTATCGGGCTCGACGCTTATGCGGGGAGCAAATGGAAATTTTCCGCCGAGGCTTACGATTTTAACGACGGCAAAATCCGCCTGAAGTCGCAGTATAAAGTTCTTGATTCCACATACATTTTGGGCGAGTGGCACAGCGTCAACAAGCGTCATGATCGTGCCGTTTACTTCGGATTGAAGCAGGAATTCTGACATGAAAAAATTTTTAACAATCCTCTTTTCCCTTCTCCTTTTTCCCATTTTCCTTATAACGGGTTGCAGTAACGAACCGCCTGTTGCTGTCAAAACGGAAAAAGTTCTGCCGCTTGACGACAAAGCAATTTTGACGCACGAAGGAACAATTTCGCTGAGCAGTGAAATAAAAATTTTCTCGCCGATTTCGGGCAATGTTTTGGAAAAATATTTCGAGGACGGCTCCGAGATTGAGGAAGGACAAAAACTTTTCAAAATCGGAATTCGGGAGGACAACACCGAACTTTTGCAGAAAAAGGCGGCACTCGCCGAATCAATGACGACCTTGGCAAGGAAAATTTCCGAACTTCAAAACGCCGAAAAAAATTCTTCCGCGCAGGAAGTCGCCGACAGAAAATTTGATATAGAAAACCTTCAAGCCGAAATAACCGAGAGTCGAGAACTTATTCAGCAAATGGAAGAGGAAATGTTATCGGGCATAATTCACGCGCCGAAGTCGGGACGACCGGGAGTAAATGCCGCGCAGATAGGAGCAACTGTAATCGCCAATGAAACGCTCCTCGCCACAATCGGAAACGTCCAGCCCGCCGCAGTGAAACTTGAAATTTCGGAGGCGGAAAAGAAAATTTTATCGGCGTCGGACGCTTTGAAAGTTTCCATGAAACTCGACGACGGTACGACTTATCCGCACGAAGGCGCGGTAAAGATTTTCGGTGACACTGCCGAAATTTATTTTGATAATCCCGCCGAGCGTCTGAAAATCGGCTCGCCTGCGCGGGTTGAGATAAGCGGCGTAAAAAATGCAAATGTTCTGCTTGTGCCTGAAGGCGCGATTCGGAAAAACGACGTTGAAAATTTCGTTTACACTGACGATAATAAAAAAGCCGCCGTCAAGAAAATTTCACTCGGCGACAAAATCGGGGCTTATTTTATCGTAAAGGACGGCTTGAAGGCTGGCGAGGCGGTTATTGTCGAGGGCTTTGAAAATCTGCGCGAAGGTACACCGCTTGAAGTGGCGAATACTAAATAAAGAACTTATAAAAATCTGCGTGAAGATACGCCGCCGGACGTAACGAACGCTAAAAAATTGGAGGAGATTAAAATGAAAATTTCCAATCGTATCAAGAAAAATTTTCGCAGGAAACTGGCGGCGGCACTTGTCGCGGGCATGATGACTTTTTCAATCGGCGTCGATTCGGTTAATGCGGCGGACGTTCTGAATATCACGCTGGACGAAACGATTCAGCGGGCTTTCGAGAATAACCGCACGATAAAAGAATCAGTTGCCGACCGCGAGGCGGCTTTCTGGAGCTTGAGTGAGGCGCGTCGCCAAACCAATCCGCAACTGTCGTGGAACTTCAACGGCTTAAGGACAGGCGGCGATCATTACGGCAACACCCGGCACACTTTTTCTAATTCGGGTTCAATAACCATGCCGATTTATCAGGGCGGCAGATTAAAAGAAGGTCGCCGCTCGGCTCGCTACGCTTTAAGTTCTGCGGATCTTGCGCTTGAAAACACAATGCAGACAGTTCGCTTGCAGTCGACGATTTATTATTTTAACGTCCTGCAGTACAGAAATTTAATCGAGGTTTACGAAGAAGAGGTTGTGACTTTGCAGGAGCACTTGCGCAACGTCAACGCTCAATTCCGCGTCGGCACGGTTGCTAAAGTCGACGTGTTGGAGTCGCAGGTTGAGCTTGCCAACGCCCAGCAAAATCTTGTAAATATCCAAAACAATTACGACGTTGCCGTTGCCGAGCTGAATAATTATATCGGACTGCCCGCCGATACGATTATCCGCCCGCAAGATACGCTGACTTACA
Source organism: uncultured Selenomonadales bacterium (assembly GCA_946536825.1). Taxonomy (GTDB): domain Bacteria; phylum Bacillota; class Negativicutes; order Selenomonadales; family Selenomonadaceae; genus Quinella. The sequence continues at coordinate 3,255 of CAMNEX010000103.1, forward strand.
GACGGTACGACGCAACTTTGAGCGATTGCACTTCCTACGCCCTTGAAAACCGCGCAGATGCCGCAATGGCAGATTACGCTATCAAACGCGCCGAATCCGCCAAAAAAGCCGCCAAGGCGGGCTGGCGTCCAAATGTCAATGCTTCCGTTACAAAGGAATTGGACACGGAAAATTTTCTTTCGAGTAAAACAACTGACCGTTGGACGGCGGGCGTTTCTGCATCGTGGAATATTTTTGACGGCGGCATAACGCGAGCGCAAGTCAATCAGGCGGACGCGGCTTTGACTCGTGCACAAGAGGAGGCGGCTCAAACTCGCGAACAAATTCAGCTTGATGTTCAATCGGCATTTCTGCAACTTCACGCGGCTGAAAAAAATATCGGTACAACGCGGGCGTCGGTTGCGCTTGCCGAGGAAAATTATAAAATCGCGCAAGTTCGTTACGCGGCGGGCGTCGGCACAAACCTTGACGTCATGGACGCCTCGCGCAAATTGACGGAGGCTCGCTCGAATTATTTCACTGCACTTTATAATTACAATACCGCCAAAGCGTCGCTGGATAGGTACATGGGCGTTCCGGTTGAGATTGACGTTACTCGCTACGTTGAATCAGAAGGAGAAGGCAATACCGCGGCGAAGTCTCGCGAAGACGCCGCCTTGACTACCGAAGCCGCCAGCGTTCCGGAGACGGGAGAAGTCGCGCCGGTTGTCTTGATTGATTTTGAAAATAATGATACGCCATTACCTTCCGAAACCGTCGAACGCAACAAAGCCTTTGAATAGTAAGGTCACCATTAACCTAATTCCCTGACAAAGGAGAGTTGCTCGCTGTGTTGAAATTTTTTAAAATTCTCGGCGTATTGATTATCCTTGCGCTGGGCGGCGGCGGACTCTATGTAAATTCACAGCGCGAGGCGATTATAGAAAAAGCATTGGCGACTGCCGAAGAGACCGCCACAAAAACTTTGGGCGTTCCCGTGAAAATCGGCAGCGTCGATTTAAATAAAATAGACCTTTTGGAGCTCGACAAAAACAGCGATATTACAATTCACGATATAGAGATTTTCGATAAAAATTCCGAACTGATTGCCAAAGTCGATAAGGCTGATATTAACTTTAAATTGCTCGCTCTGCGCGATGATCCCGTTGCCGCGCTCGACGAAATTAAAATCGACGGCGCATTGCTCAATGTAAAGTGCGAAAACGATTCCTGGAACGTCAACGATATAAAAATCGAAAGCGAAGGCGAATCAACTTTTGACGCGAAAATTTTTTTGGAACGCGGCACGGTTAATGCGGAATACGACGGAAAAAATATTTCTGTGGAAGAAATTTCCGGCGAAGCGGATTGCGCGGATATGAATGCCATTGCAACGACGCTGAGCGCGAAAACTCTCGGCGCACAGGTCAAAGCGTCGGGGACATTGGGCAAGGAGCAACAAGTTATCAATGCCGAAGTCGACAATATTTTTTTTGACAAAATTTTGCCCTATCTGCCCGAAGATAAAATTCCCGACGGCGTGGAAATTTTGGGCGGCGCGGCGGAAAATACTTCGCTCCACCTCCTGCGCAACGGCGAAATTTTAAGTTATATCGGCTCCACGGAAGTCAAAGGCGCGTCGATTAAGCTTGAAACCGCCGACGTTGAAAATATTAACGGCACTGTCGCCTTCAATGAACGCGAAGTCATTTTGAACGGCTCGGCGACTGCCAACGGACAACAGGCGGCGGCAAGCGGCAAAATTCATCTCGATACCGACGAGACTTTTTTTGATATTTATGCCGAATCGAACAGTTTCACGCCCGCGGCAATCGTAAGCGACATTGGCATTGCGGGCGCGGCTGATATTCGCGCTCACCTTGTCGGCACCGTCAAAAATCCGCAGGTTGACGCCGATATTTATTCCGATTGGCTCGCCTATGAAGAATATTCCGCCCGAAACATTTCAACCAAGCTCCATTACGTCGGCGAAATGATTTATCTTAACGACATAAGCGCGAATATTTTCGGCGGCAACGTTACGGGCACGGCGGAAGTCAAACCCGAAAATTTAGCTTTTAATGCGCACATCAAAGCGAACGGACTCGACGCGGCGACTTTGTGCGACTTCGTCAGCTCCGATAACGTCATTGACGGAAAAATTTTCGCCGACCTGGGCATTAACGGCGGCGAAGATATTCCCATGAAAGTTTACGGCAACGCCAAGGCAATCAATCTCGATTTTGAAGACCTTTTAATAAACGAAACAAACGCCTCCTTTCATTTCGCGGAGGACAATTTGACGATTGATTATCTCAGCGCGAATTTGCCCGATAACGGCACGCTCGGACTTGAAGGAAAAATTATCGACTTGAATCAGCTTGACTTGAATTTTTATGGGGCGCATGTTGATATGTCAATCGCAAAAAAATTTAATTCCGCGCTGGACATGAGCGGCTTGACTGATTTTCAAGGGACTGTTCGCGGCGACGCCGAAAATCCCGCCGTGACTTTGAAACTTTCCGCCATTGACAATTCCAAACACGAGGGCGAACGTTTCGCGGGGAAACTTTTTAAGCAACCCTTTGATTCAATTAATCTCATGGCTTCAGGCAGTCTCGACGGCGTCAACATAGATGATTTTTCGCTTGAAAAGGACGGCAAAATTAAATGGACAGTCATTGAAGGCAACGTCGGCTTGACGGGCGAAAGAAATATAAATCTTCAACTCGACACGGCGGCAGTCCGCGCAGAGGATATTGCCGCGCTCGTCGCGCCCGATCAGCCCATTAC
>CAMNEX010000104.1 GCA_946536825.1 uncultured Selenomonadales bacterium
TTTTTTTCTGCGCGGAGGATGCGGAAGAAACGGTTATCGTTGAAGAATTTATTCAGGGCGAAAATTTGCTTGAGCGACTGCAACAGAAAAAATTTTTAAACGACACGGAAGCGCGAGAAATTTTTCTGCAAATGTGCGACGGGCTTAAGGAACTGCATGCGCAAAAAATAATTCACCGCGATATTAAGCCGTCGAATTTGATTTTGCAGGGCGGAAAAATTCGTCTGATTGACTTCGACGCGGCCAGGATTTTTAAGGACGGCAAAGAAGCTGATACTAAACTTTTGGGCACGAAGGGTTACGCGCCGCCCGAACAATTCGGTAGCAGTCAGACCGACCCGCGCAGTGATATTTATTCGCTCGGCGTTACGATTAAAAATTTGCTCGGCGGGAATTGCGGCGGACGATTGAAAAAAATTCTGGACAAATGCACCGAACTGGACCCGAAAAATCGTTTTCAAAGCGTCGACGAACTCAAAAGCGCGTTGCTTATCGAGGAGCCGCCTGCTCACAGGAAATTTCACTCGGCATTGATTTTTTTTGTGACGGCGGGAATTTTTTTTGTAAATGTGCCAACGCTGAACAGCAACGAAAATTTTTCCGAGAAAATTATTTCGCGTCCCGCTGAATTGCCCGCCGAAAATATTTCCGCGCAGGAAAAAATTTCCAAACCCGCGCAGGTTGAGCCGTTCAAATTTCCCGAAATTATCCTGCCGCCGCAAAATAATCCGCCCGCGCCAAATTTCCCCGCGCCGCCCGAAAAAAATAATCCGCCGCAAAGAAAAATTTCTTCGGGACTTCTCAAAACCGAATTTTATTTAAACGGCGTCCTTTACAATCAAGCCGAACATAAAAATGATCGCGAAAAAATTTCACGCGCCGATTGGCAACAAACTCAGGCGCGATTGCATATAACTAACGACACGGGCGAAATTTGGCAAAATCCTGAAATAGAAATTGTCTTCGGACAAAATTGGGGCGGTGACCCATTAACAACAACAAAATCATTGCCCGCGCTGAACGTCGGCGAATCGGCAGATTTTGTGATCGCGTTTGATATTTACCCGCTCTCGGACAATGAACGGCTTTCCGCGTCCCTGCAAATTTATCTGCGCGGCGACGAATCCAAAACAGACGAGCATTATTGGTGCGTGTGGTTTGATATTATCGATTAAAAATTTCTGCTGGGTGTACCTGCGAGATACTTAACGCACAAAAATTTTTCCTTTATGATATTAACAAAGGAAAGATATCCTATGAAGCAGTTGAGGAGGCGATTTAAATGTTGGCAGCAATTTTATACATTACAGGAATAATTTTGTGGCTTGCTGGTTATCGCTACACCGCTCTCATAGTAGGAGTCATTGCTTTTTCAGTTTTGTAGGGGGGAGTGGCGTATGAAAAAATTTTTTGCAACTCTTGCTGTACTAGCAGTTATGATTGCACCTTCGTTTCGAGTTCAAGCGGCGATGTTCGAGTCTGTAATTGAAACCGACAAAGAATTATTGCCGATGACGACGGGGGATTTATATTGGGCGCGGGTTGTCAATTGTAATGAATGGATAACGCTCCGCGACAGTCCTTCTGTCTATGGCGCGGCATTGGCTCACATTTCGTTGGGTACTCGCGTCAAAGTTTATAAAGACAGGGCTAATGGCGAAGGATTCATCAGAAACGGATTTTATCGGACGCTTTATGACGGCATGTGGGGATGGTGTTTGGCGGATTACATTAGTGTTGGAGAATTTGCTGAGAGTGCTCCGTGATTCAGTACAAAAATTTTCTCAGCTCGTCCTAAAATCGGGCGGGCTTTTTTGTTATAATGACGGAAAAATTTCTCGGGGTGAGCGAATGAATTTTTTAAAAGAAATTTTCGGGGCGATTGTGTATTTTTTATTCCCGCCGCGTTGCCCCGTTTGCCGCGAGATTGTTGACGAACGCTATCAGCTTTGCAAAACCTGTGCGGAAAAAATTTTGCGATTAAATTTTTACTCCGAACCGCCCGCGCCGATAGAAAAAGTTTTGCGCGTGACGCGGTATCGGGAAGGCTTGCAACCTCTGCTACACAAATTAAAATTCGATAACAATCTGAACGTCTTGCCGGCATTAAAAAAAATCCTCGCCGACGTTGCGAATCGCGAAGAAATGTTAAAGTTATTGAACGGCGCAGATTTTGCAGTGCCGGTGCCGCTTCACACAGAACGATTAAAGGAGCGCGGCTTCAATCAGACGGAAAAAATCTTCGAGGAATTTTTGGAGAAAAAAAATATCCCGCTGAAAAAAATTTTAATTCGGCGGGTGGCGACGCCCAAACTTTATAAATTCGGCAGAGCGGAGCGGCAAAAAATTTTGAGCGGAGTTTTCTCGGCGGTTGAAGTCATCGACCTGCGCGGAAAAAAAGTTTTAATCGTGGACGATATTTTCACGACAGGTACGACGGTCAGCGAATGCGCCAAAGTTTTAAAATCGCTCGGCGCGGAAAAAATTTCGGTATTGGCTTTGGCGTCGGATTTCGGCGAGAAATAATTTTAAAGAGATAACGTTTGCCTTTTAACGGGCGAAGAATTATAATCGGCGGCGGAGGTAGATTAATTTGCTGATTCGTATCGCGGGACTTGTGCCGGAAAGTTTTGTAGACGGCGACGGAATTCGCTTTGCAATTTTTATGCAGGGGTGTCTTCGTAACTGCGAGGGTTGCCAAAATCCCGAAACCCACGCGCTTGACGGCGGGCGGCTTGTCGATACTTCAGAAATTATTTCCGAGATAAAAAAAAATCCGCTACTTGACGGAATAACTTTGACGGGCGGCGAACCGCTTTTGCAAATTGATTCAGCTGACGAACTCGCCCGCGCCGCAAAAAATCTCGGATTAAGCGTCTGGTGCTACACGGGATTTACTTTTGAAAAACTCCCGCCCGAAACCGCGTCTTTGCTCGAAAATGTCGATGTGCTCATTGACGGAGAATTTATCGAAAGCCAGCGCGATTTGGAGTTGCAATTTCGTGGCTCGCGCAATCAGCGGATAATCGACTTAAAAAAAACTCGCGAACAAAATAAAATCGTTCTTTGGTCAGAATTTGGAGGTTGAATTTTTGATATGGAACTTGCGGGGAATTCTTTAAGCGAGGCATTTGCGGATTTTTTTTCAATGCCGCCGACCGACGTTATTATCGGCATGGTTTGCATTTTACTTTTCGGAATAACGCTCGGCGCGTTGCTTTATTTGCCGGTCGCTCACAAAAGTTCCGGTCTCCCGCTCGAAAAATTAAGCAACGAATTAATTTGGCGATACACGCCCGATTGGCTGATTTTAATCGTCGGTTGCATAATTTTTTTAACCGTAAGTTTCTTTATGGTTAGCGGCTACTTGAGAGAAATTTAAAAAAATACCCTCTCGACTTCGGGAGGGTACTTTTTTATCTAATCTTCGACAAGAATTTTTCTGCGGTTTGCGGGAAGTCGTGAGCAATTCTTTTGGCGCAATCCCTGCAGAATTTTTCGGCGGCGTTTTTATTCTCGCGGAAAAATTTTTTATAACCCCAAATGTGCGTAAAAGTTTTCTGTTCCCCGCCGAAAAGCTCCGCCAAATCCGAAAAACTTTTAATCTCGACTTTGCAAAGCTCGGCGCACATTACCAACCACCTTTGCTCAACGAAAACCATGTAAGGAAGCAAATCCCAGCCGTCTTGTTCGGGCAAAGGAGCCGCCGCCCGCATGAATTCAAACGCAAATTTTACATAACGCTTTACAAAATTTTCTTCGCCGAAATAAACCAACGCCGCGTTGCACGGGTCAAGCGTCCAATTCAAATCGTCGAGCAGTGAAAAATTATTTTTAAAGCGGAAATAATTTTTGTCGGGGTAACAAGCTAAATCTTTACTTTCGCGGTGAATCACGGCGATTTTTGATTCAAACGGCGCAAAATTCAGCGTCCGCCAAACGATAAAATCCAAATCGATCATCACGCAGGGGAGCGGCTGTTTCGACAGCGCGTAAAGTTTCGCGCCCGCCCAAAAAACTTTTTCGTCAATGCCGAGCGCGTCCATTTCGTCAAGCGAAGTGTCGACGCCGTCCCATAAATCCGAAAGTCCCGCGGCGGCAAAAAAATTTTTTCCGGTCGTGTCGGTGCAGAGAAAAATTTCGCCGTTATGTTTTTTCCACTCCAGCGCGGAAAGTATCAGCGTATAAATTTCAAAGTCGGCAAGTGCGAAGTCGGCTTTATTTTTTGTCCGCAATGTGTGAAAGGCTCTCATGCCCAATCGTCCCGATTTTCATAATCCGCGATAATATCCAAACCGTAGCCGAGCCCGAACATACACGAACTGCCGATAAAATCTTCAGCTGAATTTTCTTCCGAATTCTCCGCAGAAAAATTTTTTCCGCGCAAGAAAGTTTCAATCATAATTTTGCCGAGAGTTTTTGTCGCGAAGTAAAGATTTAGAATCGTAAGCTTGCCGCCGCGATAAGTAAAGTCCGCAAAAATTTGCAACTTGCGTTCGTTGCCGTAAAGTGCTTCGGCGTCATTTGGGCGAATCGTGGCAGAAAAATTTTTATCGGCGGCGAAATCTTTCAGGACGGAAATATATTCAAAATCCCAATGCGGCTGAATTTTAAACTGCGCGGTGTCGAAGTTGTAATCTTTTTCCTCAAGCAGAACCTTGCCGACCGCCGCCATGCGAAGATTTTCCGCACGATTTTTAAATTCTTCGGGCGACTCAAAAATTTTGCGCCCGCGCAGAATGTCGAGAATTTCTTTAAGCGTCGGACGTTCGCCGAGAACTTTTTTTGAGCCGTCAAGGATTTTGATATTCTTTGACTTGTCGTCATGCAAAGTTATCGGGTTGTGGATAAAAACTTGCAAATCCTCCAAAATAATTTCGAGTTCGTCAAGATTAACGTCCTCTTCGCTGTCCAGGTCGACGACGGCATTTTCACAACCGATATAAGTTATCCCGCGTTTATGAAGTGGAATTCTGAATTCGCCGCCGCAAAGATAAATAACTTGTGCTTCGTCGCGCAGGGCTTTGACAAGTTCGCCTTGCGTTTCGGCAAAAGCATATTTTCTGTCGTCGCCGGGGATTTTTTTCATATAAAGTTCGCGGCGATGATTTTTTTCTACGACGGAAGAAATTTCCTGCAACTCCTGCTCGGATAAATTTTCAATCGGCAAGTCAAAAATTTTGCAGATTAAAAGTTTCAACTCGGCGTCGCTTGAATCGTTTTTGAGTGCGGCGGCAAGTTTCCGCGCCTCGTTCGCATAAAAATTTTCGGCAAGCCATTCCTGCAAATTTCTCTGCTTTGCGAAGTTCAAAAGTTCGTCGAGTGAAAAATTTTCTGTTGCCTCGCGCTTAGAATAAAAATCGAACAAAGATTTCTCCGCAATGTCTTGATTATCTTCCATACAAAATCCTCCTCAAAAAAATTAGAGCGGAAAATTTTCGCTCCAAAATTTATCACCAATGGTAGGGTTCGTTGCGATTTATTTTGAACGCCCGATAAATTTGCTCCGACAAAATCAGCCGCGCCATTTGATGAGTTAAAGTCATTTTCGACAAGCTCAATCTGAACGCCGCCGCCCGCCGAAGTTCTTCGCTCAAGCCGAATGCGCCGCCTATTGCAAAAGTTAAATTGCTCACGCCGCCCAAATTTAACGCGGCAATTTTTTTCGCAAATTCTTCCGAGCTCAACTCCGCGCCCGCCACGTCAAGCACACACAGCCACGAATTTTGCGGAACTTGCGATAAAATTTTTTGTCCTTCTTCTTCGATTGTGCGACATTCGGGAATTTCGCGGACTTCGACCGTTGCAAATTTTTTTACGCGCTTTAAGTATTCGCCGACGCCGTCAATTAAAAATTTTTCCTTGAGCTTGCCGACGACGATTAAATTTATTTTCATTGATTGGAAGGTTGCGGCAT
>CAMNEX010000105.1 GCA_946536825.1 uncultured Selenomonadales bacterium
TTATATAAAAAAATCTGCCGCGCTTATCGGCAGATCAAAAATTTCCTCGGATTAAAATTTTCAAAAAAAATTTTTGCAAGCAGTTGACAGATTAGCTCCGTAAATGGTACTATACACAAAACTTAGTCAACGTCCTATGTTGGTTAAGTCGATAGAAGTGGGGCTTAGTTAAAGAGGAGGGGAGCTGATTTGAAAATGCCGATGTTGAAAAAATTCTGATGTCGGTGTTGCTTATCTGCAGTCTGCTCGCGTTTACGGGTTGCGGTGAAGAAGCCGCGCGGGGCGAACGTAAAGAGGGCGACTATCAGAAAATTAAGTTGGTCATGAGCGTCAACGGCACAAACATTGCGACCGATACCAAGGTTGCAATGAAATTCGCAGAGCTTATGGAAAAAGAGAGTGGCGGAAATATTACAATCGACGTTTTCCCGAACGACCAGCTTGCAGGCGGCAACGCCTCGAAGGGTATCTAAATGATCGCGGACGGCGCAGTTGATTTGGCGGCGTACGCGGCGGGCGTCATGGCAGTTATGGACGAACATCTTTTGATTGCCACGATTCCTTGGACTTTTAACAATTATCAAGAGGCTCGTGAAATTATCGACACGACGGGCGGCGAATATTACAAAAAAATTCTCGCTTCGCAAGGTATGACTTTCCTCGCATCCGCGCATAACGGTTTCAGACAAATTACCAACGGCAAACACCCCGTGCTTAAGCCTGAAGATGTTGCCGGTTTGAAAATCCGCGTGCCCGGCGGCGAGGTTTATTTTAAGTTTTGGAGAGCCTTCGGAGCCGACCCCGTTGCAATGAGCTGGTCGGAAGCTTTCACCGCGATTCAACAAGGGACGATTGACGGACAGGAAAACGGTTTTTCCGTTACAAACTCCGCGAAAGTCAATGAAATTCAGCAGTACATGACGGTTTGGAATTACACTTACGAAAATTATCTGTTCGTCGCCAACACCAAAATTTTCGAGAGCCTTGAGCCCAAAACGCAAGAACTTATCCGCGCCAAAGCCAAAGAGGCTTGCGAATGGGGGCGCGACCTTGTAGAAAATGACGAAGAAAATTTGCGTAAAAAATTCGAGCAGGGCGGCATGGAAGTTATCGTTTTGACGCCCGAACAGTTGAAACCGTTCCAAGATAAAGTTCAGGGCGTGCGCCAAGAGCTTATGGAAAAATACGGCGACGAGGCTTGCAAAGCCTTCCGCATGAAGTAAGGAGGCAGTCGATATGCGATATATTTTAGGAAAAATCGAAGACATAATCTGCGCGATCTGCCTAATCGTCATGACGGCGTTGACTTTCGCGAACGTCATTGCCCGTTATGTTTTCAGCGCGTCGTTCTCGTTTTCGGAAGAGATAACGACTTATCTGTTCGTTCTGCTGAGTTTAATCGGCTCGGCGGCGGCGGCAAGGCGAAAAGCGCATTTGGGCTTTACCGCGATACTCGACTTGTTGCCCAAGGGTTTGCAAAAAGTAATTCAGACAATGAGTTACGCGCTGGCAACATTTTTCTCGGCGGCGTTGTTCTGGTACGGAATAAGCATGGTGCAAAGCCAAATTTATCACGGACAAGTGACGGCGGGCATGCAGTGGCCGGAATGGATTTTCGGGTCGTTCGTCCCGATTGGAGCATTTTTTATCACGATAGAATTTTTGTTCATGTTAATTGACACGGTAAGCGGCAAGGAGGGTGGCGCAAAATGATTGGTCCGGTAATTTTCTTAAGCTTTGCGGCATTTCTCTTGGTCGGCACGCCGATTGCGATTTGTCTGGGCGTCTCAAGCGTCTTCGGTATGCTGATTGACGGCGCGGGGCGTCCGCTAGATACGATTATGACAATGTTGCCGCGTATTTTCTCCTCGGCGACAAGTAAATTTGTCCTGTTGGCGGTTCCGTTCTTTATCCTGGGCGGCAATGTCATGGAAAAGGCCGGCATTTCCGAACGCCTGATTAATTTTGCACAAAGTTGCGTCGGACACCTGCGCGGCGGCTTAATCGTCGTTATGGTCTCGGTTGCTTGTTTCTTCGCGGCGATTTCCGGTTCGGGTCCCGCGACGGTCGCGGCTCTGGGCATGATTCTTATCCCCGCAATGGTTAAAGTCGGTTATCCGCCCGCGTTCAGTGCCGCGTTAATGGCGGCGGCTGGTGCAACCGGTATCGTTATCCCGCCGTCAATAACATTCGTTGTCTACGGTTCAGTCGCTGATACTTCAATCGGCAAGCTGTTCTTATCGGGTATCGTTCCCGGCGTCATGATTGGCGTTGCGTTAATAATCGTTGCAATGTGGACGACGCGCAATCTTAAAATCGAACTCCTGCCTAAAGCCACTTCCGAAGAACGTTGGAAATCTTTTAAAGAGGCTTTCTGGGGGATTTTAATGCCGGGCATAATTCTGGGCGGCATTTACGGCGGTATATTCACTCCGACCGAAGCGGCTGCTGCCTCCGCGGTTTACGGTTTGTTCGTCGGATTCTTTATCTACAGGACGCTGAAACTCAAGGACCTTTATGAAATTTTTGTAAACTCCACGACGACTACGGCGGTTGTCATGTTTATCACGGCGACGGCAAGTTTGTTCGCTTACATTTTAACAAGAGCGCGTCTCGACCTTGCGATAAGTGACGGCTTGACCGAGATAACCGGCGGCAATTACATTATGTTCTTGCTTATCGCCAACGTAATTTTCTTAATCGCGGGCTGTTTCATGGACGCAACGAGCGCAGTTTTAATCTTTACGCCGCTGTTCCTGCCTGTCGCGTTGAGCCTGGGCATTGACCCGATTCATTTCGGCGCAGTCATGGTTCTCAACTTGTCAATCGGACTTGTAACGCCGCCTGTCGGCATAAATCTATTCGTCGGGTGCGGCATAGCAAACGTATCACTAAAAGATATTTCCGTCGCTGTTATTCCGCTGATTATAGCTTGCTTGATAGTACTGCTTTTGGTAACATATATTCCGCAACTCCCGCTGTTATTCGTATAGCGGAGCGGAGAAAAGGGAAAAGAGTTTTGAACTTCTTCCGTCTCCTTTCTCCTAAAAAAAAAAACGGAGGTATGTTCCCATGAAAAAAACTTTTGCGCTGTTAATGTTAGCAGCAATGCTCCTGTCGACAGGTTGCGGCAATCAGGCTCAAGACGCGGCTAAAGAGGCTCAACAAAAAGTCGAAGAGACTGCCGACGCGGCTAAGGACAAAGCCGCCGAAGTGAAAGACGACGCGACTAAAAAGGTCGATGAAATGAAATCCGACGCCGCCGCTAAAGTCGACGAAATGAAGTCCGACGCTACCGCTAAAGCTGACGACGCCGCCGCTAAGGTCGACGAAATGAAATCCGACGCCGTCGACAAAGTGAACACCATGGCAAATGACGTGGCGGACGCAATGGCAATGGAAGGGCGCACAATCGCGCTTAACGGCGTCACGCCCGGTGCCACTCTCGAAGACGTTCAAGCAATGTTCGGCGAGGCAACTTCAACCGAAGGCGACGTTATGACTTTCGTCAACGGTCTCAAAGTCAAATTCGACAACGCAACCAAAAAGGTTAAGGAAATTTCCACAACCGATAACGCATTTGAGACGCCCGAAGGCATTTACGTCGGCGCGGACGAATATCTGCTGAATGAATATTGCGGTCCCGCGGACGCTGTTCGCAAAATCGCGGACGGTGCCGAATACGAATACGCCGGCGGCGACAAAAAATCTGCAGTCGTTTACAAATCTCAAAACGGCGTCATCACCGAAATAACCTGCTCGCTTAAGTAAAATTTTTATGTAAGTTAATGAGGCGCGGCTCGTGAAAACTGCGCGTCGCGCCTTTTGTTTTTCAAAATAAGGAGGTTTGTTCAATGAAGAAAAGATCTGTCGAAGAACTTAAGGAAATTGCAAAGGATTTGCGTAAAAAAGTCGTGACAATGATTTATGAGGCGCAATCGGGGCATCCGGGCGGCTCGCTCAGCGCGGCTGACTTCGTGACGGCTTGCTATTTCCGCGAAATGAACGTCGATCCGAAAAATCCGAAATGGGAAGATCGCGACCGCTTTGTCTTGTCGAAAGGACATGTTTGCCCGATTCAATATGCCGCACTCGGAACGCTCGGTTTCTTTCCCGAAGAAGTTCTGCATACGCTCCGCCAAGAAGGTTCGCCTTTGCAAGGGCACCCGAATCATCATTGCCCCGGCATTGACATTCCGACGGGTTCGCTCGGTCAAGGATTCGCCTGCGCGGTCGGTATGGCTATCGGTTTGAAAGTCGACAATAAACCTTGCCGCGTGTTTGCGGTTCTCGGCGACGGCGAATGCCAAGAGGGCGAAGTTTGGGAAGCCGCCGCTACCGCTAACAAATATCAGCTCGATAATCTGGTTGCTTTCGTCGACGTTAATAATCTGCAGATTGACGGCACAACAGATGAAGTTATGCCTAACCTCGACCTCGGCGAAAAGTTTAAGGCGTTCGGTTGGGAAGTTTACAACATTGACGGCAACGACATGGCGCAGATTGTCCGCACGCTTGATACGATTAAAATGCACAGCCACGACCACAGACCTAAATGCATAATCGGGCAGACGACTAAGGGCAAGGGCGTTTCTTACATGGAAAACGTCGGCAGTTGGCACGGCGTCGCGCCCAATAAAGAGCAATGGGAAATCGCAATGAAAGATCTTGAGGAGGGTTTCTGATATGGCACAAAAGGCAACTCGTAACGGCTTCGGCGACGAAATGGTCGTACTTGGCAAGGAAAATAAAAATATCTTTATCGTTGACGCTGACATAGGCAAATCCTGCAGAACTGACGGTTTCGCGCACGCTTACCCCGAACAGCATATCAACGTTGGCATTGCCGAACAAAATGCGGCGGGCGTCGCGGCAGGCATGGCAACCACTGGCAAAATTCCGTTCGTTGTAACTTATGCGATTTTCGGCTCTTTGCGTATGTGCGAAATGATTCGTCAAGAAATTGCTTATCCGCGCCTCAATGTCAAAATCGCTTGCTCCCACGGCGGCGTTACGCCCGCAAATGACGGCGCAAGCCATCAAGCTATTGAAGATATGGGCGTCATGCGCACGATCCCCAACATGACTGTTATCATGCCGGCTGATTATTGGGCGGCAAGAAAACTCACCCGCGCTATTGCCGAGTATGACGGTCCTGCGTTTATCCGCTTTACCCGCGACGCTATTCCGATTATCTACGACGAAAATACAGAATTTGTTATCGGCAAGGCGCACATTGCTCGCGAAGGCAAGGACATTGCGATTATTGCCAACGGCGATATGGTTTGCTACGGACTCGACGCGGCGGAAAAACTCGCGGCTGAAGGCATTTCGGCTAAAGTCGTCGACATGCACACGATTAAACCGCTTGACGTTGACGTCGTTAAAGATTGCATTGAGAATATCGGCAAGATTATCACAATCGAAGATCACAACATTATTAACGGGCTCGGCTCGGCAGTCTGCGAAGTCGTCGCGGAAGCCGGCAAGGGCAAAGTCAAACGTTTCGGCATTCAAGATCAATTCGGCGAGTCGGCTCCGTATCATCGGTTGCTTGAGAAAAACGGTATCACTGTCGACGCCATTGTTGCGGCGGCTAAAGAATTTTAAGATAAAATTTTAAAGAGGATTTTTAAAATGTTTGATTTCAAAGATCAAGTTGTTATCGTCACGGGTTCGGGTTCAAAACGCGGTATCGGTCGCGGTATTGCTAACATGTTCGCGGAGGCGGGCGCACAAGTCA
>CAMNEX010000106.1 GCA_946536825.1 uncultured Selenomonadales bacterium
AGAGGAAAAGAAATTGAACAGACAATTTTACGACAATGAGCGAGAAATAGACCTTGCAGAACAAAAAGTTTTGCATAGGCGCGAAAAAAAAGTTGTGTTGGCGCGGACGATAATTTTTATGGCGGCGTTCGGGAGTTTAGGACTCGCCTGGGACACCAGTACGCATTACTGCTACATAATCGCGGCGATTTTGGCGATGATTTTCATTCGGCTGATACATTATCACGACGATTTAAAGCGGCGCAAAAAATTTTTAAAAAGTCGGTTGGCGGTTGTGAATTCTTATATAGCGCGGGCGAAAGGCACTTGGCGCAAACGCTCCAATGACGGGAGCATTTATTTAAAAAACGGGCGACCACAAGACGTTGACTTGCATATTTTCGGCGAGGGCTCGATATTCCAATACATTTGCGCGGCGCGAACAAAACGCGGGCGCGATTTATTGGCGGAAGCATTTTCTCCGGAACCGCCCGATTTTAACGAGGTAAGAAATCGTCAACGCGGCGTGGCGGAACTTTTGCAAAGACCGCGGCTTTCACTCGACCTTGAGGCATATGCGCGACTAATGCCGAACAATCACGACACAAGCGAATTAATCGTCAGCGTGGAAGAAGAATTGCCGCCGCTCGGAAAAATTTATTTACTGCGCTTTATCATGCCGACAATTTTAATTTTATCGTGCGTTTTGGCGTGGCAGGGGCTGATAAATGAATACGCGCCGCTGTTCGTGATGATATTTTCGCTGATAATTTCAATCGTGGCGTTGCCGGCGATTTCGGAATTGCTCGCGCCGCTGAAAATCATTTCAAACGAGTTGCGGCTTTATCACGCGATATTTGAGCGGCTGGAGTCGACAAATTTTATTTCGATAAGATTGACGGCAATTCGCGACATATTAACCGACGAAGTCTCCGCGGCGCAGAAATTAAAAGAGTTGGCACTTTTGGTGGACGCGGCAGACGCAAGGCACAATCCGTTATTTTTTATTTTTGGAAACGCGCTGTTCCTGTCGGATTTTTTCTTGGTAAAAGAGTTCATGAAGTGGCGAAAAGACGCGGCAAATCATTTGCGGACGTGGCTGGACGCCTTCGCCGAAACGGAAGTTTTAATATCATTTGCGTCAATCGGGCAGACGCGCTCGACTTACTGTTTCCCGACGTTTTACGAAGAAGAGGAGCCGCATCTCAAAGTTGAGGGCTTAAAAAGTTTGTTGGTGGCGGACGCAAAAGCGGTTCCAAACGACGTTGAATTAAAAGCAAGCACCACGATAATCACGGGCGCAAATATGTCGGGGAAAACGACGTGGATAAGGACGCTCGCGGCGGCAGTTATCGTGGCTTATTCGGGCGCACCGGTCTGCGCGAAAAGTTTTGCGGTAAGTCGGCTGTCGGTTTTGACTTCGATAAGAGTAAACGACGATTTGAGCCAAGGCGTTTCGACTTTTTACGCGGAACTTCTGCGAATAAAATCGATGATTGAATACACGGAAAAAAATTTGCCGATTTTGGCATGTATCGACGAAATTTTCAAGGGTACGAACGTCAATGACCGAGTTATCGGCGCGAAGGAGGCAATTCGCCGCCTGACGAACGAAAAAAGCATTACGATTGTCACGACGCATGATTTTCAACTTTGCGATATGGTTTCCGAAAACGCGAATATTTTCAACGCGCATTTTGAGGAATATTACGAAGGCGACGAGATAAAATTTGATTTTAAATTGCGCAAGGGCAGAACGCATACAACGAACGCGAAATATCTTCTGCGCATGGCGGGAATTTTGCCGCCCGAAGAAAAAACGAATTGAATTACTTTAAATTTCGTCAAGAAAATTCGCAACATATGCGGCGCAGTTTACTTTTTCATAGCCGCGTGATATAATTGCCCGCAATTTAATTGAGAGGAGAACTTAGAAAGCATATGGCAAAAAAAATGAAGACGATGGACGGCAATCAGGCGGCGGCGTATATTTCCTACGCATTTACGGACGTTGCGGCGATTTATCCGATAACACCGTCGTCGCCAATGGCTGAAGATGTTGACGTTATGGCGGCTAAGGGTGTCAAAAATATTTTCGGGCAAAAAGTTCGGCTTATCGAATTGCAATCGGAAGGCGGCGCGGCAGGAACAGTTCACGGCTCGTTACAAGCAGGAGCTTTGACGACGACTTACACCGCCTCGCAAGGTTTTTTGCTCATGATTCCCAATTTGTACAAAATTGCGGGCGAACTTTTGCCGGGCGTCTTCCATGTATCTGCGCGGGCTTTGGCAACTTCAACGCTTAGCATTTTCGGAGATCATCAAGACGTAATGGCGGCGCGACAAACGGGTTGCGCAATGTTCGCGGAGTCGAGCGTTCAAGAAGTTATGGATTTATCTGCCGTGGCGCATTTGGCGGCGATTAAGGGCAGAATTCCCTTTATAAATTTCTTTGACGGCTTCCGCACGTCCCATGAGATTCAGAAAATTGAAGTCATTGATTATGCCGACCTTGCAAAAATTTTGGACTTCGACGCGGTAAATAAATTCCGTCGCAACGCGCTCAATCCCGACCATCCGGTCATGCGCGGCACTGCGACCAATCCCGATGTTTATTTCCAAATTCGCGAGACTGTCAATAACAATTATGATAAATTGCCCGACATTGTCGAAGAGACTATGGCGGACGTGGCAAAAATTACGGGGCGCGTTCATCACATTTTCGATTACAGCGGAGCCCCCGACGCCGAAAGAATTATTATCGCTATCGGTTCGGGCTGTCAAACTGCCAACGAGGCGGCGGCTTATCTCAACGCGCAGGGCGAAAAAGTCGGCGTTGTCAGCGTCCATTTATATCGCCCGTTCTCCGTCAAACATTTTCTTAACGCAATTCCCAAAACCGTCAAGAAAATTGCCGTCCTCGACCGCACGAAGGAAAGCGGCGCAGTTGGCGAACCGCTTTATCTCGATGTTAAATCCGCGTTCTATGATTCAGATATTAAGCCTGTTATCGTCGGCGGTCGCTACGGTATCGGCGGCAAGGACACCACGCCCGATCAACTTTTGGCTGTCTTCGCGGAACTGAAAAAAGATTCTCCCATGAACGGATTTACAATCGGCATTAATGACGACGTTTCCAATAAATCGCTTGTCACGGGTCATCACGACGTTGACTTGACGCCCGAAGGAACGACCGCTTGCAAATTCTGGGGGCTCGGCTCGGACGGCACTGTCGGCGCAAATAAATCCGCCATTAAAATTATCGGCGACAACACCGACCTTTACGCGCAGGCTTATTTCGCTTATGACTCAAAAAAATCTGGCGGCATTACAATGAGCCATTTGCGTTTCGGAAAATTGCCGATAACTTCGCCTTATCTTATCACCAAGCCCGACTTCGTTTCTTGTTCGCAAAAAAGTTATGTTCACCATTACAACTTAATCGCGGGACTTAAGCCGAACGGCACTTTCCTTTTGAATACCGATTGGAGCGACGAAAAACTCGGCAAGAAACTCAAGCCTTACATGAAACGCTACATTAAGGAAAATAATATCAACGTCTACACCGTCAACGCCGTCAAAATCGCGGGCGAACTCGGTTTGGGCGGGCGTTTCAACATGGTTATGCAGGCGGCGTTTTTCAAGCTTGCGAATATTATTCCGATTGACGAGGCTGTTAAATATCTCAAGGACGCCGTAGAGAAATCTTACGGCTCGAAGGGGCAAAACGTAGTCGACATGAATTGGGGCGCGATTGACAAGGGCATTGAGGCTTTGCACAAAGTCAATACCGAAATTTGGGATATTGAAGATGACAGCATGAATCAGCAACCGCAACAGGTCGACCCGCCCGAATTTATCACTGATATTCAAAATGTCATGAATCGTCAGGAAGGCGACGAACTCGCGGTAAGCAAATTTATTGAGTTGGCAGACGGCACTTTTCCTGTTGGCGGCACGGCTTACGAAAAGCGCGGCACGGCTATCAAAGTTCCTGTCTGGGATAAATCGAAATGTATCGGCTGCAATCAATGTTCGTTTGTCTGTCCGCATGCGGCGATTCGCCCGATTTTGACGACCAACGACGAACTTAAAAACGCGCCCGAAGGCATGGAAGCTATCCCCTCAAAAATTTCTCGCGGAGCTTACAATCTTACAATCGCCGTTTCAACTTATGATTGTCTGGGTTGCGGCAACTGCGCTCAAGTTTGCCCGAAACAAGCTTTGGCCATGGTTAAGTTTGACGACGCGGCTAAGGCTCGGCAAAAGGTTTTCAATTACGGCATGAAGGTTGCGCCGAAAAATAATCCGACGAAGAAAACTACGGTTATCGGCAGTCAATTTGAAAAGCCGTTGTTTGAATTTAGCGGAGCTTGCGCGGGTTGCGGCGAAACTCCCTACGCGAAACTTTTGACGCAACTTTTTGGCGATCGCATGATGATTGCCAATGCAACGGGTTGTTCGTCGATTTGGGGCGCGTCGGCTCCCGCCATGCCCTACACAAAAAATCAATTCGGGCGCGGTCCTGCGTGGGGCAATTCGCTTTTTGAGGACAACGCGGAATACGGCTTGGGCATGTTCCTTGGCGTCAAGACAATTCGCGAATCGCTTGCCGGTGACGTTGAAAAGGCTTTGACGCAAAATATTTCCGATGAACTTAAAACTGCGTTGACCGATTGGAAAGAAAATCTCAACGTCAGCGATAACACTCGCGCCCGCGCGGATAAATTAACCGAAATTCTCGCCGCGCAAAAAGGCGACGACGTTTTACTCAATAAAATTTATAACAATCGCGATTTCTTTGTTAAGCGTTCGCAATGGATACTCGGCGGCGACGGTTGGGCTTATGACATTGGTTATGGCGGGCTTGACCATGTTTTGGCGAGCGGCGAAGATATTAATATTTTCGTTTTTGACACGGAAGTTTATTCCAACACGGGCGGGCAGGCAAGCAAGGCGACTCCCGCGGCGGCTATCGCGCAATTTGCCGCGACCGGTAAGAAGACTAAGAAAAAAGATCTCGGCAAAATGGCAATGAGTTACGGTTATGTTTACGTCGCGCAAGTTTCTATGGGTGCGGATCAAAATCAACTCCTGAAAGCCATTACCGAGGCGGAGGCTTATCCTGGACCTTCGCTGATTATTGCTTATTCGCCCTGCATTAATCACGGAATTAGAAAGGGCATGGGCACTTCGCAGTTGGAAGGAAAATTGGCGGTTCAGTGCGGTTATTGGGCGAATTGGCGTTATAATCCTCAGCTTGTTGCGGCGGGCAAAAATCCGTTCACGTTGGACAGCAAGGAGCCGGATTTCTCAAAGTTCCAAGAATTTTTAATGGGCGAAGTTCGTTATTCGTCGCTTAAAAGAAACTTCCCTGACGCCGCGCAGGCTCTCTTCGAGAAAACTCAGCACGACGCCGAGGAGCGTATTAATGGGTATAAAATTTTGGCGGGAAAATAATCCCCTCTTTGTCAAAGTGTGGATTACGCAGAACCAACTGTCGACGCTGTGATTCGTCACTTCGATTTTGCTAAATTTTATTTTTGTTTATTGAACTACTTTCTTTTGCTCACCCAAAAGAAAGTAGCAAAGAAAAGGG
>CAMNEX010000107.1 GCA_946536825.1 uncultured Selenomonadales bacterium
GGGGTTGATTGTCATGACGGAAGACGAAAAACGCATTAACAACATTGATTCGCGTGTCAGTAACCTCGAAACTAAATTTGAAATTTATATGCAACGCCAAAACGAAATGGCAACTGATATTCGCGAACTTCGGCAGGATATGAAAGATATGCAAGCCAGAATTGACGCGAAGTTTGACAATATGGACGCGAAGATTGAAGGCATTGGAAAGCACGTTCAAAATTTGTCCGTCGCGGCGATTGCGGCAGTCGGCGGCATGTTCGTTGCAGTCGGAGTAATGGTCGGCACCATGATTTACGCACTTTTGACGCGCTGAAATATTTTTTGCAAAGGAGTGAGGATTATGGACTTAAATATTGTTTGGTTTATCTTGATAACGGTGCTTTTCACGGGATTTTTTATTCTTGAGGGCTTCGATTACGGCGTAGGCATGATGATGATCGGACGTCCGAAGAATGAACGCTCGCAATTCGTCCGCGCTATCGGACCTGTTTGGGACGGCAACGAAGTTTGGATGATTACGGCGGGCGGCGCGACTTTTGCCGCTTTTCCGCACGTTTACGCCACAATGTTTAGTACTTTTTATCTCGCGCTGTTTTTAATGCTCCTCGCGCTGATTATGCGCGGCGTTGCCTTTGAACTGCGCGGAAAATTTAAAACTTCGGACTGGATTAACTTTTGGGACTGCGGAATTATGTTTGGGAGTTTTGTTCCCGCGCTTTTATGGGGCGTAGCGGTTGCAAATCTCCTGCGCGGACTGCCAATCAATTACGAAATGCATTACGTCGGAAATTTCTTCGATTTACTCAATCCCTACGCGCTTTTGACCGGAATTTTATTCCTTTTGCTGTTTTGTTTCCACGGAGCGAACTTTTTAATGCTGAAAATCGCCGACGAAGGCATTTTGTACGATTTAAAACAAAAATCTGCGTGTCTCGGCTGTTCGACTATTCTTTGTTACGTGTTATTTATTCTCGCGTCGGCTAAAGAAACGGACGTTTTGTCGAGCATGGGCGGCACGGCAATCATTGCGGCGGCTGTCGGGTCTTTAGTCGCGAGTTGGCAAGGTGCTCGCGCAGGTAATGGACGGCTCGCGTTTATTTCCACGACAATTTCTATCGCTTTGCTCACTGTCGGATTTTTTATCGCGCTTTTCCCGCGCCTTATGGTGTCAAGCCTTATGCCCGATTGGAGTTTGAACATTTATAACGCCGCCTCGACGCCCCATACCTTAATGTTGATGACCGGCGCAGCGGTTGTCTTCGTTCCGATTGTCCTTTGCTATCAATTTTGGACTTACAAAGTCTTCAAAGACCGCGTGACGCCTGCCGATGTTCACTATCATTAATTTTCTTAAAGAAAACAAAAAAATCCTCGCCGGAATTGCATTTTGCAAGCTCGTCGAAGGATTTTTTATTTTGCTCGGCGCATTTTTCCTAGTTAGATTTATAAATTCTCCCTCCGAAATGATTTTACTTGCGACTTTAGGATTTTTCGCGGGGAGATTTTTTATTTCAAGCCGCGCAGATTTATTTTTCGCCAGATTATCGGCAAAAATTCAATTTTACTTCCGAAAATCAATTCACAAACAAATTTTTAACCAAGAAATTCAAAGCGGCGAAATTTTAACTCTGATTTTCGATACGGTTCAATCGCTCGACGATTTTTTTATAAAAGTCGCGCCGCAAATCGTTTCAGCGATAATTTTCCTGCCGATATTTTTAATCTGCGCGGCGTTTGTCGATTTATTGACGGCGGCAATTTTGCTCGTGACATTTCCGATTGCTCCGTTGCTTTTATGGCTTATCGGCAAAGTTACCGCTGAAAAAAATGCTCGCGCATGGGCTGAACTGCAAAAACTCAACGGAGAATTCCGCGAACTTTTATCCGCAATAACAACGCTGAAAATGTTCGGAAGAATCGACGCCGGAGCAAAAAAAATCCGCGAAACTTCGCAAAAATCTTCGGCGGCAACTCTCGACGTGCTAAAATTGGCGTTCGTATCTTCATTCGCGCTGGAATTGATGACGACGTTATCAATCGCGCTGGTCGCCGTGACTTTGGGATTGCGTTTGGTTTCGGGCGACGTTGAGTTTCAGCCCGCGTTGTTCCTTTTATTGCTCGCGCCGGAATTTTTTTTGCCGATAAGGCGATTTGGCGTGGCGTTTCACGTAATAATTTCGACAAAATCGTCATTGGAACGTTTAAGCCAATTTTTAGACGTTCCGGAAGAAAAAATCGGCTTGACGGGGAAAATTTTAATGCCTCCGACAATTTTTTTGGACAAAGTCAGCTTTACATATCCGAAAAAATTTTCTCCGACATTGCAGGACGTGAGCTTAGTGTTCAAAGCAGGCAAAATCACGGCATTAATCGGCGAATCGGGCGCGGGCAAGTCGACTTTACTAAAAATTTTGGCGGGAATATTAAAACCGACTTGCGGAGAAATATTTTGGAATGAAATTCCGACTTCGCGCATGGAAAAAAATTCGTTCCTGTCAAAAATATCCTATTCTCCGCAAGCTCCGCACTTATTCGAGGCGACTTTGATAAAAAATTTAACAATGTTTGGGGAATTGAATGACGCGGAGTTAAAAAAATATTTATTCGTGCTGAATTTATCGAGCTTGGATTTAAAAACATCGCAAAAACTAAGTCGCGGACAACTTCAACGCCTCGGCTTGATACGTGCCCTGTTGAAAGACGCGCCGATAATTTTACTCGACGAGCCGACCGCAGGTTTGGACGAAATTTCGGAAAAAAAAGTTCTCGCGCTGATTAAAGAAATTTCACTGCGCAAAACAATTATCATTGCAACACACCGAGCGGCAGTTATCGAGCTGGCGGACGAAATTTTAAAGTTGGAACCTATCTTATCGTGACGAGCGTCGCGCCGGTGCCGCCTTCGTCTTGGTCGGCGAATTGGAAATTGGCGACTGAATTATTTCCGCGCAGAAAATCTTGGACGCCTTTGCGAAGTGCGCCCGTTCCCTTGCCGTGAATAATCAAAACCTGCTTGAGTCCTGAAAGTTGCGCGTCGTCGATAAATTTGCCGCAAATTTGCTCCGCCTCGTCAACCGTCATTCCGCGAATATCCAAACTTCTTGTAACTGTGGCGGTTTTTTGCAGAAGTCCGAGTGAACCGCGATTTTGATTGGAAACGGGCGAAAAATTTTCCTGCGAGTTGTGGCTGACGAATCGGCAGGCGGAAATTTTGACGGTGGTACGCATTGCGCCGATTTGCACGCTCAAAGAATCGTCTTCGATTGCAAGGACAGTGCCCTTTTGGTCAAGCGGCTTGATATAAACGGTGTCGCCGACGAAAATTTTTTTCTTGTCAATGCGGGTGCCGACGAATTTATCTGCGATAATTCCCGTTGCCGAATCAATTTCCGCTTCGCGGAGTTTATCGCGGGATTGCTGAATGACTTGCTGACGACGTTTAACGCCCGCGTCGTCGAATTGTTCTTTAAGCGCGGCGATAATTTCTTCTGCCTCGCGCTTAGTTTCGCGAACCATTGCGGCGGATTTTTCTTTAGCCTTACGAATAATTTCGCCCTTAGTTTTAGCGATTTCGTCGCGCATTTCGGCGATTTTTTTCTCGCTCTTGATGATTTGCTGTTGCCGCTCAAAAATTTCCGCGTTGCGCTGTTCAAAAATCATGCGTTGCGCTTCGAGTTCGGAAATAATTTTCTCGAAATTGGCATGGTCGGCGGTTATAAGCTGTTTAGCGCGGAGAATCAAACTTTGCGGAAGTCCCAAGCGTTGACTAATGGCAAAAGCGTTGCTCGCGCCGGGAATGCCGATTAAAAGTCGATAAGTCGGTTGCAAAGTGTCGGAATTAAATTCGACGCAGGCATTTTCTATACCGTCAGTCGAGTAGGCAAAAGTTTTCAGTTCGGAATAATGCGTTGTGGCGATGGTGGCTGCTCCAATTTGCAAAAGGCGTTCCAAAATGGACATTGCCAACGCTGCGCCCTCGTCGGGGTCGGTACCTGCGCCGATTTCGTCAAGCAAAACCAAATCATTTTCCGTAACTTCGTCGAGAATCGCGACGATTTTTTTCATGTGCGCAGAAAAAGTCGATAAACTCTGTTCAATGGATTGTTCGTCGCCAATATCCGCGAAAATATTAGTAAAAACTGCAATGCGCGAGCCAAAAGCGGCAGGAATATAAAGCCCCGATTGCGTCATCAAAGCCAAAAGCCCCAAAGTTTTCATCGAAACGGTTTTTCCGCCGGTATTCGGTCCTGTGACGAGTAGCATTGAAAATTTTTCGCCGAGTTGAATATCAATCGGAATTACGGCGGCAGAATCAATCAGCGGGTGCCGCGCAGATTTTAAATCGGTAAATTTATCCAAAATCGGTTCGGTAGCGTTCAAATCGCGGGCGAATTTAGCTTTTGCGAAGAGTAAATCGATTTCGGCAAGAATATTTATGTTGTTGGTGAGTTCGTCGAGATTTTTTCGGACAGCGTCGCTTAAATTGCGCAAAATCCTGGCAATCTCGTGACGTTCTGCGGCTTCCAGCTCCTTAACGTTGTTATTCAGATTGACGACGGCGAGCGGTTCAATAAAAAGAGTTGCGCCTGTTGCGGATTGGTCGTGAACAATGCCGGGAAATTGCGATTTATACTCCAATTTGACGGGCAAAACGTATCTGTCGCCGCGCATGGTGACAATCGCGTCCTGAAAAAATTTTTGCTTTGAAGAATCGTGCAGAATGTTAAAAATTTCGGTTTTGATTTTGTTTTGGGCGGCTTTTAAGTCGCGGCGGATTTTTTGGAGTTCCGGAGTTGCCGAATCGCGAATATTTCCGTGTTCATCAACGGCGTTATCGAGTTGACGCTCCAAATTTCCGAGAATTTCGAGTTGCGCGGCGCGGAATTTCAATTTAGGCGCGTCGATTTCGGTTTCCTTGAAAAAAATTTTAACTTGGCGCATGGTGTACATAGTCGAGAGGACGTCAAGCAATTCTTCCGCGTCGGCGACGCTACCGAGGCGGATTTTTTTAAAAGTTTCACGAACGTCGCGGAATCCTCCGAGCGGCGGCGAACTCAGCGCGAAAATTTTAACAGCTTCGGTCGTGAGGGAAAGATTTTCGCGAACAGTATCAAAATCATCGGACGGCTGCAATTTTGCGGCGAGTTCCTTCCCGAAATTGCTTGTGGCGCACTCGCGTAGCCGCGACAGAATTTTATCGAACTCAAGAGTTTTAAAAGCGTTTTTCAGCATTGAATCAACCTCTCAAAAATTTTTTGTCGGGCAAATTTTAATTGAATTTATTTAATGCGTCAAACACATAAACAGAATTCACTCCGACGAAATTTATACATCC
>CAMNEX010000108.1 GCA_946536825.1 uncultured Selenomonadales bacterium
TCACTTATAAAGCTGTCAACAAAATATTTTTCGGCGTGTATCTGATAAACAATCGGACGGAAGGCGAAATGGGCGATTTCGTCAAGCAGGTTTACAAAATAAAATCCGACACGCGGCGGGCAACTGTCTGGTCTCCGACCGACGCCATTGCAAAAGCCTTTGACGCCTCTGAAACTCTGCGCGGGAATAAAAATCTGCGCGGAAAAGTTTTTAATAACGAATGGTTCGGCGACATTACAAAAACTCCGATTCACGGCGATTTTCTCGGCTGGGTTATGCTCAGCGCGCTTTACGATTCCGGAACTTGCAAAACTCCGGCGGAGCAGGAAGAATATCTGCACAAAGTCAACGCGGAATTGCAAGCGGCATTCGACGCAGGAACTTTGCAACGCGACGGACGTTTTCAAATCGTTTCTTCAATGGGCGGCATGACGGCAAAAGAAATTTTATCGCTGACGCCCTTGGTTTTGCGGGAATATTTTTCGCATATTACAATGTATTACTATTTGCCAGGCGCACTGCCGCTTGACTTCGCGCCCTATGCAGAAAAATTCGGCTTTCCGCGCAGGGCTGAAGATTACGGGCTGAAAAGTCTGGTTATCGCGCAGAACACCGAGCCCGCCGAGTTGATTGACAAAGCCGAAGCGATTACGCATATGAATTTCCGCGAAAAAAATCCTCAAGCCGACCTTGCGAACAATATTGCAGAAAAAATTTTCAGCGTTTATTCCGTGATTCAAACTTTGCTGTTCGTGGCGGCGATGATTGGCGTTGTCGGCAGTCTTCGCGAAATTATTCGGCGCAAAAAATTTTCGCTCGGAGAAAATTTAATGTTGACGATTGCTTGCGGCGAGTTTATGCTGTCGATTGTTTATGCCTTCGCGATTGCGTGGTTTTGCTACTTCCTGCGCGAAAACGGCAACGATATCTGGCTTTTGACGCTGAAATATTACAGCACGGCATTGATTCCCATGTTAATGACTTTTGAAATTTCGGGCGCGTATTTATTTTGTCGCCTGTATAAAAATTTAAAAAAGGAGCGTTTGAAATGGCAATAACGGACAGATTTAAGGAAGCAGTTCAGAGCGGCGTAATTTTGGACGCCGACGACATGGAGGCACCGATTTCCCCGCAAATGAAGTACGATTACTTGGCGGCGATTAACTCAATGGAACAAATCGAGGCGTTGACGACGGAAATTGCCAATCGCAGAAATTATCGCGCAAAATTGAAGGCGGAACTTTTGAAAAGTTGCTGTCAATCGCTGAAAAAAATCGCCGAGGACGAAGACGGGCTCACAGTGAAAAAAATCGACGCGGCAATTAAAATGCTTGCGGATTGTCGCTACGAGGTTACCAAAATCGACAGCGCGGAGCGAGAGACCGATAAGCTCGCAAAACTTATCCGCCAAGGCGTCAGCGCGTAAGGGGGAATTTTATGTTTAGAGAAATGCGGCGAAAAAATTGCGTTATCTCGAAGGAGACGGCAGAAAAAATTCTGCGCGAAGGCGATTACGGCGTTTTGGCTCTTTCTGGCGACGACGGCTATCCCTACGCCGTGCCGATTAATTACGCGGTTGACGGCAATAAAATTTATTTTCACAGCGCGAAGACAGGACACAAACTCGACGCGATTAAAAATAATGATAAAGTTTCGTTCTGCGTCGTCGACCGTCATGAAGTCGTTGCCGAGGAGTTCACGACCTATTTTTCAAGCGCGATTGCGTTCGGGCGGATAAAAATCGTTGAGGATAACGCCGACCCCGAAAAACTGCGCGGGCTAGAACTTTTAGCCGATAAATATTCTTCGACGGCAAATCCAGAGCGGCGCGAAAAAGAATTAGCGCGCTTGAGCGCGGTTGTTATTCCCGTCATGACGATTGAACATTTGACGGGCAAAGCCGCCCGCGAACTCGTCAAGAGTGGAGAGATTTCTTAATATGGATAACAATCACGATTTAAATTTGCCTGAGTTGACACTGCGCGGAATGTTACTGGGCGCGGTGTTGACGGTAATATTTACGGCGTCCAACGTTTATCTTGGCTTGAAAGTCGGCTTGACGTTTTCTTCCGCGATACCGGCGGCGGTAATTTCAATGGCGGTGTTGCGCATGGCGAAAGGCTCCAACATTTTGGAAAACAACATGGTTCAAACGCAAGCATCGGCGGCAGGAACGTTATCCGCCATAATTTTTATTATACCCGGCATGTTAATGGTCGGTTACTGGCAAAGTTTCGAGATTTGGCAAACGCTGTTGATATCGGCTTGCGGCGGTTGCTTAGGCGTTTTATTTACGATTCCGTTGCGGCGAGCAATGGTTGTGCACAGCGATTTACCGTATCCGGAGGGAATGGCGGCGGCTGAAATTTTAAAAGTCGGCAACACCTCCGCAGGCGGCGGCGTTCGTGAGCTTATAACGGGTAGCGGCATTGCCGGATTGACTTCGCTTTTTTCTAACGGCTTTCACGTCCTGACGGGACAATTTTCTATGTGGGTGCCGTTAGGGAACGGAATTACGCAACTGCCGCTCGGATATTCAACTGCGCTTGTCGGCGCGGGTTATCTTATCGGCATTGCGAGCGGCTTGGCGTTGCTTACGGGAATTATTTTGGCGTGGTTAGTGATGATTCCCTATTTCACGATGACGGGGACGCCGGCGGACGGGCAAACTTTGCAGGATTTCGCGCAAGCCTGTTACGTCGGAAAAGTTCGCTTAATCGGCGCGGGGGCAATGGGCGTCGCGGCAATTTGGACGCTGATAAAATTAGCGCGACCAGTTATCGACGGCGTCAAAGAGGCGATTCAATCTGCGCGGGTGCCGCAGGAAGAACGCAAGCAACACCGCACCGATACCGATATGTCCGTCCACACGATTTTAATAATTTTCCTTGTAATGTTCGTGGGCTTGCTGGGGACGTTTTATTCCTTTGTCAGCTCCGCCGATTTGCCCTTGTCGCAAGGCTTGACGATTTCATTTGCGAGCGTCTTATTGGCGGTACTCGTCGGCTTTTTGGTGGCGGCGGCTTGCGCGTACATGGCGGGGCTTGTCGGCACTTCGTCAAGCCCGATTTCTGGTATCGGCATTTTGGCGATTATCATATCGTCGGTTGTTGTCATGACGATTTGTCAATCTTTTGGGATATTCAATTTGCCCGGCGGCGAGAAATTCGCAACGGCGACGGCGATTTTTACGACAAGCATAATCCTTGCCATTGCTTGCATTTCCAACGATAACATGCAAGATTTAAAAACGGGCTTTCTTGTCGGAGCGACGCCGCAACGTCAGCAGGTAGCGTTATTGCTGGGCTGTTTAGTCGGAGCCGTTGTTATCGCGCCCGTGCTTAATTTGTTGTATCAAGCCTACGGATTTCCCGGAGCGTTACCGCGCCCCGATATGAATCCCGATAACGCGTTGGCGGCACCGCAAGCGACGTTGATGACGATGATTGCGCAGGGAATTTTTTCTTCCAACCTTGCATGGGAATATATTTATTTCGGAATAGGGCTGGGCGTCGTCATTGTCATTATCGACAGTCTTTTAAAGAGCCAAACAAAAAATCTTTGCTTGCCGCCGCTGGCAGTGGGGATCGGAATTTATTTGCCGCCTTCGCTCCAAACGCCGTTGGTTGTCGGTGCGATTCTCGGTTATCTGCTTGAAAAGAAATTGCAAAGTCAATCCAAAGAGGCAATCGAGGCGAGCAAGCGCAGAGGAACGCTTTTTGCGTCGGGGCTTATCGTCGGTGAAAGTCTGGTCGGCGTCTTGATAGCCGCTGTTATTGCAATATCGGTATCGGGCGGCGGCAGTGATTCGCCGTTGGCTTTAGTCGGAGATGACTTTGCAGGCACGGCAGAACTTTTAGGCTTGGTTGTCTTTATCGTAACCTTAGCGATTTTCGCAAAAATAGTACGCGGGAAAGATTGAGGAGGCATTATGGAAAAGAAATTTTTAACTTACAATATGGAAGTCAACGGACTTTGGCAGGAAGTCAAATTCAGCGAACACGCCGTTGAAGAAATTTTTATGCCGTTCCTGCACGGGCTGACGGATTTAAAAATGACAATGGACAGAAAAGTTATCGCGTACCTTGTCGCGCCGCCCGGAGTAGGGAAGTCGACGCTGGCGCAATTCCTGGAAAAACTTAGCCGCGATCGTTCCAACGAAGTCGATCCGATTCGCGCGCTCGGCATGGACGGCTACCATTACACCGCGGCTTATATGAACGTCACGACAGTTGAGCGCGACGGCGAAAAAGTTTTGATGAGCAAAATTAAAGGCGCACCCGAAACTTTCGACGTTGATTTACTCGTTGAAAAAATTCGCGAAGCCCGCGCAGAAGGCACCGATTGGAATATTTATGACAGAAAAATTCATGACGTTTTGCCGGATTATTGGAGCGTCGAGGACGATATTATTTTGCTGGAGGGCAATTATCTTTTGCTCAAGGAAAAGGGTTGGACAAATGTCCGCGTGCTGTCCGATTACTCGGTTTTCGTCGACGCGTCGCCCGAATTTTTAAAGGAGCGTCTGATAAACAGGAAAATTGCCGGCGGAAAATCTCGCGAAGAGGCAGAAGCTTTTTACAACTTCAGCGATGCAAAAAATATCGAGCGCGTTTTAAAAAATTCTGCGCGGGCGGACGAAACTTGGCGGCTTTTGGCGGACGGTGACTTCGATAAGCAATGAGCAAATTAAAATCTCATGCAAACAACGTAGCCTTGCCGCATACGATTTTCAGTTTACCTTTTGCGTTGGCAAGTTCGTTCATGGCAGCGGACGGACAGCCCGATTTTTTGACGGTAATTTTAATTTTGCTGGCGATAACTTCTGCGCGGTGGGCGGCGATTGCAATAGATAACCTCGCCGATTTGAAATACGATAAACTTCAGCCGCGCCTGTCTTATCGGGCAATGGTTCGCGGCGAAATTTCAAAGGGCGAAGCTTTAATTTTTATCTTGCTGTGCATGATAATTTTAATCGTGACAGTCGCGCAGTTGCCGCCGATTTGCTTAAAACTTTTGCCCGTGGCGGCGGTACCGTTCATAATTTATCCGTTCACAAAAAGATTTACCGCGTGGTGCCATTTATTTTTGGGCTTGGCAATCGCAATGGCTCCGGCGGGCGCGTGGGTCGCGCTTACAGAAAAAATTTCCCTGCCGATGATAATTTTATGTGTCGCGGTCGCGCTGTGGATTGGAGCTTTCGACGCAGTTTACGGAGCGCAGGACGAACAATTTGATAAGTCGCAGAAACTC
>CAMNEX010000109.1 GCA_946536825.1 uncultured Selenomonadales bacterium
GGGCTTGCGATTTATGATACAATGCAGTATATTAAACCTGATGTTTCGACAATTTGTATAGGGCAGGCGGCGAGTATGGGAAGTCTTCTTTTGACTTCGGGCGCGAAAGGAAAGCGTTTCGCCCTGCCGCTTGCAAGGATTATGATTCATCAGCCTTTGGGCGGCGCAAGCGGACAATCCACGGATATTCAAATTCAAGCGCGGGAAATTTTGAGACTGCGCGAGGTCGGCAACGATATTCTCTGCCGCCACACAGGTCAACCGCGAGAAAAAGTCATGGCGGATACCGAGCGCGATAATTTCATGACGGCGGAGGACGCCAAAGCTTACGGCTTGATTGACGACGTTATCAGCCGCCCGCCAAAAGATATTGCGTAAAAAGGAATTTGCGGAGGTGGGAGCGTGTTGAAATTGGGCAATGATCGCAGTCCGTTAAAGTGTTCATTTTGCGGGAAGTCCGAACACAGCGTAAAAAAATTAATCGCCGGAACGGGCGTTTACATTTGCGACAGTTGCGTTGAACTTTGCAACGAAATTTTGCAAAAAGATGCGGAAGAGGACGAAGAAGACATTGTCGGCACAGATAAACTGCCCAAGCCGAAAGAAATTTGCACCAAACTCGACGAATATGTTATCGGTCAGGCGGAGGCTAAAAAAACAATTTCCGTCGCCGTGTATAATCATTACAAGCGAATAGGGCATTACCCCACCGGCAAGGACGGGCTCGAATTGCAAAAGTCCAATATCCTCATGGTGGGTCCGACGGGTAGCGGCAAAACTCTTTTGGCTCAAACCTTGTCAAAGATTTTAAATGTGCCGCTCGCCATTGTCGACGCGAATACCTTGACTGAGGCGGGTTACGTTGGCGAAGATGCCGAAGATGTTTTACTCGCGCTGATTCAAGCCGCAAAAGGCGACGTTTACAAGGCGGAGCGCGGGATAATTTACATAGATGAAATTGACAAAATTGCCCGCAAGCCGGGGATTTACCGCGACATTTCGGGCGAAGGCGTTCAGCAGGCTCTTTTGAAAATTTTGGAAGGTACCAGCGTCAATGTTCCCGTATCGACTAATCGTCAAAACCAGGGGCAACCCGAATTTATCACAATGAACACGAAAAATATTTTGTTCATATGCGGCGGCGCGTTTAACGATTTAGATAAAATCGTCGAGGCGCGGACGCGAGGTTCTCAAGTAGGATTCGGCGCGTCGGTTATGTCAAGGGACGAAAAAGATGTCGGCGAAATTTTAAGGGATCTTATGCCGGACGATTTGATTCAAGGCGGGCTTATCCCCGAATTTGTCGGGCGGTTGCCGATAATCGTAACGCTCGACGCACTTGACGAAAAAGCTTTAATCAACATTTTAACCAAACCGAAAAACGCGCTTGTCAAACAATATCAAAAACTTATGGAAATGGACGGCGCGAAATTAACTTTTGAGGACGAAGCACTGCAACTTATTGCAAGGGAAGCAATTCAACGCAAGACCGGAGCGCGAGGCTTGAGGTCGATTTTGGAAAGAATCATGCGCAATGTTATGTTCGAGGTGCCGAGCGTCGGCGGTAGCACAATTTGCACTGTCACTAAGGAGGATGTTTTGTTCAATCAAGAACCTAGAGTCAGAGTGAATCCAAAAAAAATCAGGAGAACAGCTAACGGTTGAATTTGGGAATCGGGGAAAATCTCCCCGCTTTTTTTCCTAAAGGAGGGAATTTGCATGGCTGAAAAAATTACTTTGCCGCTCGTGCCGCTTAGGGGAATAGTTGTCTTCCCCAATATGATAATGCACCTTGATGTTGGGCGCGATAATTCGGTCAATGCACTTGAGGCGGCAATGGTCGGAAATCGGCGAGTATTTTTGGTTGCGCAACTCGACCTTGATAACGATTCGCCGGAGGAAGAAGATCTTTATGAAGTCGGGACAATTTCCGAGATTCGACAGATAATCAAATTGCCCGACGGAAATGTCCGCGTGTTGGTTGAGGGGCTCAATCGCGGCGTCATGTTGTCATATAGCGAATTGAGTTCCAAAAATTATGCCGAGGCGGAGGTTGAACTTCACGAGGACACTTGGGCCGATACAATGGAAACTGAAGCTCTTGTGCGCGGCGTCGTTCACCAATTTGAAGAGTGGGTTAAACTAAGCAAGCGTATTCCTTCAGAAACTTTTGTTTCCATTACAATTCTTGAGGACTTCGGGCGGCTTGCCGATTTAATCGCGAGTCACTTGAATTTAAAATTGGAATCTAAGCAGGATATTTTGAATTGCCTTGATGTTGAGGAGCGTTTAGAAAAGCTTTATGAAATTTTGACGCACGAGTTGGACGTTCTGCAAATGGAAGTTCAGATTAACAAGCGCGTCCGCAACCAAATGGAAAAAATTCAGAAGGATCACTATTTGCGCGAACAGCTAAAGGCGATTCATAAAGAATTGGGGGAAGATGAGGACGTTGCCGAGGAGGCTTCGGAATATCGGAAAAAACTTGAGGAAGGCGATTATCCCGACGAAATCAAAGAGATTATAGAAAAAGAATTGAAACGCCTGGAGCGAATTCCTTCCATGGCGTCGGAGGGCAATGTAATTCGCACATATATCGATTGGCTGTTTGAATTGCCGTGGCGCGTTTCGTCGGAAGATTCAATGGACATAACGGAGGCGGCGAAAGTTCTTGACGAAGATCATTACGGGCTTGAAAAAATCAAGGAGCGCATTTTGGATTTCCTTGCCGTGAAAGTTTTGACTAAGGACAAGCCCGCGCCGATTTTATGCTTGGTTGGACCGCCCGGCGTCGGTAAAACGTCTTTGGCGTCGTCGGTCGCAAAGGCAATGGGCAGAAAATTTATTCGGGCGAGTTTGGGCGGCATACGCGACGAAGCGGAAATCCGCGGACACAGGCGCACTTACGTCGGAGCAATGCCCGGACGAATTATTCAGGGCATTAAAAAAGCCGGAACGAATAATCCCGTTTTCCTGCTTGACGAAATCGACAAACTCGGCAAGGACGGCTGGGCGGGTGATCCTTCCGCCGCGCTGTTGGAAGTGCTTGACCCCGCGCAGAACAATTCTTTCGACGACCATTACATTGATACGCCGTTCGATTTATCAAAAGTTTTATGGATTGTCACGGCGAATAATCTCAGCACAGTCCCCAAGCCGTTGCGCGACAGAATGGAAATTATCACGCTGTCGAGCTACACCGAGAACGAGAAATTTGAAATTGCCCGCCGCTATCTTATCAAACGCCAAAAGGAAGAAAACGGCCTCAAGAAAGGCGACGTTGTCTTTGCAAAGGGCGTTTTGCAGGAGATTATCGCGGAATATACGCGGGAATCGGGCGTTCGCGAGTTGGAAAGAATAATCGGACGGGCTTGCAGAAAGGCGGCGCGTAAAATCGTCGAGGGGCATGCAGGCGTTGTTTACATTACGAAAAAAAATCTGCGCGACTTTATCGGGCGTCCGAAATTTTTACAGACTCGCGCCGAAAAGCAACCGCAAATCGGAGTTTCAACCGGCATGGCGTGGACAGAAGTCGGCGGCGATATTCTCCCGACCGAAGCTATCGTCCTTAAAGGCAACGGCAAATTGCTTTTGACAGGCAAACTCGGCGAAGTTATGCAGGAGTCCGCGCAGGCAGGTTTAACTTACATTCGCAGTCGCAGTGACTTAATGAAACTCGACGACGATTTTTACGAAAAAAATGATATTCATGTTCACGTTCCCGAAGGCGCGGTTCCCAAGGACGGACCGAGCGCGGGCATTACAATGGCGACCGCTATGATTTCCGCTTTGACAAAGAAAAAAGTTCGTAGCGATGTCGCAATGACCGGCGAAATTACTCTGCGCGGAAATGTCTTGCCGATAGGCGGACTCAAGGAAAAAGTTTTGGCGGCTTATCGCGAAGGTATGCACACAATTATTTTGCCGAAAGAAAACGCGCCCGACCTCGAAGATATTCCTGCGAGCGTCCGCGAAAAATTGGAATTCGTGCCCGTGGAAAATATGGACGAAGTTTTAAAGACCGCGCTGATCCAATAGAATCTTAAAGATTTTGAGCGTGTTGACAATCAAAAAACGCCTTCCGAAATTCGGAGGGCAAATTTTTTTTGGAGGAAATGACATGGAGGAAATTAAAATTATCAAAAGTGAATACGTAACCTCGGCGGTGAGCCGCAAAACTTGTCCCGAAGAACTTTTGCCCGAAATTGTTTTCGTCGGCAGGTCGAACGTCGGAAAATCTTCGCTGATAAACTCCTTGACCAACAGAAAATCTTTGGCGCGAACTTCCGGGACGCCCGGCAAAACTCAGACGATTAATTTTTTTAAAATCACACTGAAAACGCCCGCCGATAATTATCACGAACTTTATTTTGTCGACCTGCCCGGCTACGGCTACGCTAAAACTTCTAAGACTAATCGCAAACTCTGGACGAAATTTATCGACGAATACCTTTCGAGCCGCCGCGATATAAAATTTGTCTGCCAACTTATCGACATACGCCACCCGCCGCAAGAGTCCGATTTAAAATCTTTCGCGAGCCTTGTCGAAAAAAATTTGCCCGTGCTTGTCGTTGCAACCAAATCCGATAAACTCGGCAAAACCGAACGACAAAAAAATCTCAACGTCATAAAAAATTCTCTCGGCATCGACGCGGATTCAATTCTCCCTTACTCTTCAACAAAAAATGAAGGGCGTTCAGATTTGCTTGACGTTATCCTTAACTCTTTGATAAAATAACAAAAACGAGCAGATAGGAGAGTTTAAAATGACGAGGCTATCAAATTTCGACAAAGCTCTGCTGAATATTTTGCAGGGCGACATTCCGATTTGCAGTCATCCTTTCGCGGAAATGGCAAGCCGCCTCGGCACGGACGAAGCAACAGTTCTTGCGCGGCTCCGCGAACTTAAAGCGGAAGGATTTTTGCGGAGGATTGGAACTTTCTTTGATTCAAATCGCTTGGGCTATCAAGGGACGCTGGTCGCACTCAAAGTCAAGCCGTCGGAAGTTCACGCGGTTGCGGAGGCTGTCAATCGCTATCCGGGCGCGACGCACAATTACGAACGCGAAGGAATTTACAATCTGTGGTTCACGCTGTTGACGCCCAACGCGGATTACGAAAAAAATATTTTGGCGGAAATTCGTTCCCTGCGCGGCGTCGAGGATATGTTAAAACTCAAGGCTAACAAAAAGTACAAAATCAATGTGCAGTTCAAACTCCAATAGCTCGGAGGGTCGGAGTTGGAAATTT
>CAMNEX010000110.1 GCA_946536825.1 uncultured Selenomonadales bacterium
GCTGAAAGATTGAATATACCAACCTTCGGGCGGAGGAACAATCCATTCGCCACCCGTGACTTTTGCGAGCTGTTCGGCAGTCCAACATTTCCCCGGCTCCGACTTATAAATTATGTCATCGAAATCCGTATTGTACCAAGGCAATCCCGCGATTCGCATAATAATTAAATCGGGAGATTTGTATTCTCCAATCGCTTCTCTATCAATCGCAACTGTTAAAATCATTTGTAAATTCACGTTGACCACATTTTTTCCGGGCGGCTTAAGTTCAAATTTTTTTAAGTAAATGACGCCCGGGCGCATGACACTTGAAATTGTATAATTTTGGTTTCCGACCCAAGGCGGCATACGACATTCACGAACAGGAACGCCTTCTATCGACAGTTGGCAATCCTTATCGAACGGCTCCTCAATCGTCCAATAAGTTTCAACGTAAAGTGGTTGACGTTTGGTCATCGTGCGGCACTCAGGCGGAACGTAGTAGCCGACTAATTTTAAGCCACCGAATTTTTGCGGCGTGATAATCGCCTCGTCGGGAACTTTGTCGACAATCCATTCGGGACGCGGCTCGGCTAGCGGTTCAATTAAATTTTTTTCCTTCTTAACGTCCGCAACATCGGAGATAATTTTCGATTCACGCGGCGGAGGAGTGAAGGATATTCCGATAACACCCCCCCCCGAAGTTGTTACTGCAGTTTTGAATTCTTCGCATGATGCGGCAAAGTTTTTTGTAATATCCGCCGCCAAATTAACGGCTCGAAATGTTTGTCCTTGACGCACTACCAATGGGATAAATTTAATTTTCTCGACGCCGTCTGAAGAAATTTCCAAGAGAAAACAGCCGCCGTTTCGTCTGCCCGAATCGAAGAGAAGGTCGCCCGCGTCGTAAATTATCGGGCGGTCTTTGTAATTTTCCACGCCGTGAACTAAATGCGAATTGCAACCCAAAACCGCATCAGCTCCCAAGTCAATCAGCAAATGTCCGATTTTTTTTGATTGTTCGGAAGGTTTTTGGGCGAGATTTCCGCCCCAATGTGGCGCGACTATTACAACGTCCGCTTTTTCGTGAGCTTGACGAATTCTTTCTGCAAAAGTTTCTTTCCACAGTTCAAGATTATTTGCGGGCAGGTAAGCGGTGCCGGGTTTGTCGTCGGTTGCGGCGAAAGTCGGCATTATTGTATCGACGGAAAAAATCGCAAAGACAATGTCGCCGACTTTTTTGTAAACGGGCGAAAAAGCTTCCGAAAGATTTTTGCCTGAACCCGCGTGCAAAATTCCCGCCGCGTCGAGATATTCCCGCTGTTCTAGCAAAGCTTCCGCGCCGTAATCGCCCGAATGGTCGTTTGCCGTCAAAACAATGTCAATGTCGGCTTTCGTTAAAATATCTGTCTGTTCGGGATTTGCGCGAAAATAAAAGTGCTTCTTTATGCTAACAGATTCACCTTTTGTGGAAATGACGCATTCCAAATCCGCGAGCCGAATATCTGCCTCCGCCATTTCTTTGATTCCGACAAAGAATTCACGATTTTTTGGCATGGAATTTATATGCCTGCCGAGATTGACGACGCCGCCGTAAAAAAGGGTTACGGTTTTTTTCTCCAATGATATACGCCTCCTAAATATCCAAATTTTTGACGAGGAGCGCATTTTCCTCGATGAATTGTCTGCGCGGAGCGACTTGGTCGCCCATAAGAATTGTAAAGAGTTCATCCGCTTCGACCGCGTCATTGACTTCGACGCGGAGCATTGTGCGATTCATAGGATCCATTGTTGTTTCCCAGAGCTGTTCGGGATTCATTTCGCCCAAACCTTTATAACGCTGAACCGTCGCGCCGTCGCGCCCGACTTCGTCCAATTTTTTGGAAAGTTCTTCGTCGCTGTAGGTGTACCAGTGATTTTTTCCCTTGCGAATTTGATAAAGCGGCGGTTGAGCAATGAAAATGTGCCCGTGTTCGACAAGCGGTTTCATGTAGCGATAGAAAAAAGTTAAAAGCAAAGTTCTGATATGTGCGCCGTCAACGTCCGCGTCCGTCATGATA
The DNA here is from genome assembly GCA_946536825.1 of uncultured Selenomonadales bacterium. GTDB lineage: Bacteria > Bacillota > Negativicutes > Selenomonadales > Selenomonadaceae > Quinella. The sequence goes on from CAMNEX010000110.1 coordinate 2,040, forward strand.
ATTATTTTTCCGTAGCGACGTTTGCTCAGGTCGAAATCTTCGCTGATACCCGTACCGAACGCCGTTATCATTGTGCGAATTTCGGCATTGGCAAAAATTTTATCGAGCCGCGCTTTTTCTACGTTCAAAATTTTTCCGCGCAGGGGCAAAATCGCTTGAAAACGTCTGTCGCGTCCCTGCTTTGCGGAGCCGCCCGCGCTGTCGCCCTCAACGATATAAATTTCAGCTTTATCGGGATCTTTGACGGAGCAATCAGCGAGCTTGCCGGGCAAAGACGAAATTTCCAACGCATTTTTTCTGCGCGTAAGTTCGCGAGCTTTTCTTGCTGCCTCACGAGCACGAGCCGCCATTACCGCCTTTTCCAAAATCTGCTTGGTTATCGCGGGATTTTCCTCAAAAAATTCGCTGAGACTTTCATTGACAACAGCATTGACCAGCGAACGAATTTCGACATTGCCGAGTTTGGTTTTGGTTTGTCCCTCGAATTGTGGATTGTGCAACTTGACGCTGATAACCGCCGTCAAGCCCTCGCGAACGTCCTCGCCGCTCAAGGAACTGTCACTGCTCTTGAAAAGATTGTGCCGCTTTGCAAATTCGTTGGCGACTTTTGTCAGCGCAGTTTTGAAGCCGGCAAGGTGCATGCCGCCTTCCTCGGTGTTTATGTTGTTGACGTAGCTGAAAATATTTTCCTGATAGCTGTCGGTGTATTGCATTGCGACTTCGACAACCGCGTCGTCCTTGCGCCCGTTGAAGTAAATCGGAACGGGATTAATTTTCTCCTTCTTGCGGTTGAGGTGTTCGACAAAAGATTTTATTCCGCCGTCGAAGTGGAAATTTCTTTCTTGCCCGCCCTCGCGCTTGTCGCTTAAAGTTATCGTTATGCCGTTGTTCAGAAATGCCAATTCGCGCAGTCTGTGCTTGAGCGTATCGAAATTAAATTCCCGAACAGTAAAAATTTCGTCGTCGGGCAGGAAATGAACTTTAGTTCCAGTGTCCTGCGACTCGCCGATAATTTTGAGCGGGCTGACGGTTTCGCCGCGTGAAAAAGTTATCTGATAAATTTTCCCGTCGCGCCGAACTTCAACCTCCATAGATTTTGACAGCGCATTGACGACGCTGACGCCCACGCCGTGCAATCCGCCGCTGACTTTGTAGCCGCCGTCGCCGAATTTCCCGCCCGCGTGCAAAACCGTCAAGACAACTTCCACAGCAGGCTTGCCGCTCTCGTGCATGTCAACGGGTATACCGCGCCCATTATCGCTGACTGTGATTGAATTGTCCGCCTCAATCACGACGTTAATTTCCGTGCAGAAGCCCGCTAACGCCTCGTCAATCGAATTGTCTACAACTTCGTAAACCAAGTGATGAAGCCCGCGCTCGGACGTGGAACCGATATACATTCCGGGGCGAAGGCGCACCGCCTCCAAACCTTCCAGGATTTGAATTTGCTCCGCGCCGTAATCGCCTTCGACCGCCTCGACCTGCGCGGCGACCTCGTCGAAGTGAACTTCTATTTCGTCGTCGTCGTCCTCTTCCACAGGCATTACGTCGGGTAATTCGTCTTCGTGTTGTTCGTCTTCGGGCGCGTCGCCGAAATCGTCAACTTTATGAATTTTTTTATCGTCCAAAATTTTTACCTCCATTCTCGGCGCAAGTTTATCACAGAATATTTTTGACGTCAAAAACTCCCATATTGACTTAACAAAGAAACTTTGCTAAATTTCTGCAAACGATTAAAAATGTACAAGTGATAAAAATGAGCAATTTTATTGAACTCGGAAAAAAAATTTACGATTTAAACAATCCGCGAGAGGCGCACCGCTTTGCAGTATTCGTGGCGCGATGTTGTCTGCACCCGCAACGCATGAGCCGCCTTGAAAAATTTTTTGCGCAGTCGGAGCTTATGAAAAAAATCGCGGAGGGTTACCCGTTTGTCTACGAACAGGCGACGCGGGCATTTTTTTATTGGCGGTCGACATTTGAAGAGCGAGCGCGGCTTGTCGAAGAAAATATGCAATTTTTATCTGCGCGGCTTTCTGAAGATTTTATGCTGAAACTTTACGGCGACAAAAAAATTGAGCTGTGGCGAATGCCGCTTGACGAAACTTTAGGCGAAATGAATTTGGTATTGTGCGCGGAGTCGGGGCAACGCAAAGAAGGGCTCGCGGCGGTCATGTTCAATTTGCCCGGCGAAGTCCCCGTTTATCAAATTTTGTTTTGGTTAGCGCGGGACGAATTGATAAATCATGACGGCGCGTGGGCAATGTGGATTGGCGCAATGCAAGGTCCCAACGTCGACGACGCAAAGGAAATTATCAAGCGCATTACCAAAAAATGTCACGCTTACAGAACGAAAAATTTAGTTCTTTACGCCGCGCAGGCGGTTGCTCGCTCTTTGGGCGTGAAAAAAATTTTTGCCGTCACGAACGAGGGCTATTACGCAAATAATCACGTCCGCCGCGACAGGAAATTGAAAACTTCGTTCAGCGATTTTTGGCAGGAAGTCGGCGGCACTCCGACGGGCGATACGAGATTTTACGAATTGCCGCTTGTCGAGACGCGCAAAACTTTTGAAGAAATTCCTTCGCACAAACGCGCCCAATATCGGCGGCGATTTGCCCTGCTTGACGAGTTGGACGCCGCGATTGAGAAAACTTTACGAGGTTTTAAACGTGAGAATTGCAATATTTGAAAACATAATGACGCCGGGCGGTCACGAGGTCGAGTTTGACAGAATTTTGGTTGAAGAATTTCGCGGACTCGGTCACGAGGTTGAATTTTACGTTCCCGAAAATTTTTCGTTTCAATTCGATTATCAAACGCCGGTCCAGCGGCTTAAAGGTGACGCCGTGACTTATACGAACTCTCGCGGGCTGAAAAAAATTTTGGCGGCGGCGCGACGTGAAATTAATCGTCAGCGTTGGTACAGTCAGCTTTTCGACGCGCAGGAAAATTTCGACGCGCTGATTGTCCCGACTTCGACTTACAGATATTTGCGGGCTTTGAATCACAGCGACTTGAAAAAAATTTCCGTGCCGCTGATTTTTATTTTGCATG
>CAMNEX010000111.1 GCA_946536825.1 uncultured Selenomonadales bacterium
GTGCGAAGGTGCGAACTCATGTAAGTATTCAAAAGTCGCGCAAAACTTTCATGGAGCATATAAAGCGTACGAATTTGATCTTTGGAAAATTTATCGGGACGCTTGAAGTCGTAAACTTTAATTTTGCGTTTATCTTCTTCTTGCTTTAGCTCCTCCAATGATCCGGCGTCGTCGTTAGCGGCTTTTAGCAGTGCGTCTATCTGGTCTTGTGTTAATACATCAACAGCCAAGTTTTTCCCCCCTTAAAAAATCACTGCAAGAGGAAACTTGTAATGTACACGTCATAGACCGAGCCGGAGCCCAATGCCATATTCAGCGCGTCTTTAAGTTGCTTTTTAAATTCTTCCTGCTTGTCGGCTTCAAAGTCTTCAAGAGAAGTTCCCCGCAAAAATTGCGTCGCAACGTCATTAACTTTAATTTCGGCGTCGGGATAAAGCGAATTTGTTTCGTCGTTTATGACAACTTTTTTACCGGGATTGAATTCGACGATAATACTTGCCTTAAGATATTTTCCGCTACGCGGTCCACCGACATTTACAAGGATACCTTCTTTAGGATCTCCGAGCTTAACAAAGATTCCGGGATCGTGATAGCGTTGTCCAACGCCTTCTTCGTCGCCTGAACCGCCGGGAATATCGCCCATCATTTTTGTAACCACGAAAAGCGAAATGCCCGCCGCCAACGCCAAGCCGACTATCACGAGCACGACGATTAATATTATGGTTTTTTTCTTTGATTTCGCAGGGGGAACCGCGGGAACGGCACCGTCAACTTCAACTTCCTTTTCTTCTTCAGGCATAATTTTTTCCCTCCACGGTTAGAGTTGCTTTAATGCACGGCGATATTTCATTACGCGGCGCACCACTTCTTCGGCAGGTTCTTCGACAATAAATTTTTTCTCATTAACCAGAGTTATAACAGTGTCGGGCGTGGACTCGATTGTTTGAATCAATTCCGCGTTGAGAATAAATTCTCCTTCCTTTTTCGAGTCCGAATTGAATTTGGTTAGCTTAATCATGAATTAACCTCCTGTTTCAGTGCTTTTGTTATGAAAATCTTCGCCGCAAATTTTCAAAACCCTTTTAATATTAATTCAAAAATTTTCTGCAGAATTATTCTACACCTATAAGACGCTTTGTCAATACGCCGTCTAAGTTCTTTGACGCTTGATAAAAGCCGCAAGCTGTTATAAAATCGAAAAAATTTTTATGGTCGGTGAATACTTTATGGAACAAAATTTTTATCTGAACAAGCTTCGCGAGCTGAAAGAAAATTTTTCCGTCAAAATAATTACAGGCGTCCGCGGCGTCGGCAAAAGTTCTTTGCTGAAAAATTTCGTCGAAACTCTGCGGGCAGAAGGTGTCGACGACAAGGAAATTATTTTTATCGACTGCGAAGAAAATCCGCGGCTGAAAAATTTTCAACAGCTTTATGAATTTGTTGACGCAAAAACTTTTGAGTCGGATAAATTTTTCTTGATTATCGACGAGATTGACCGCGTTGCCGAGTGGGAAAAGGCAATCAACGCGCTGTTCGTCGGTGCGCCCGCAGAAATTTACGTGACAGGCTCAAGCGAATCGCTTGCCGAAAAAATTTCCGCGCTCCTTCCCGAAAATTGCGACGTGCTGAAAATGTATCCTTTGTCCTTCGCCGAATATAAAAAATTTTCTCCCACGGAAGATGCTTTGCAAAATTATCTGCGCTTCGGAGGAATGCCCGCCGCGCTCAACGCCGATAAAGATACTTCGCCAAAAATCCTGCGCGGAATTTGCTACGAAATACTTTTTGACATTGTCGAGAAAAATTCTTTTAACGTCAGTCTGTTTCGGTCGCTGATAAAATTTTTGGCAAGCAACGTTGGCAAGGCGGTAAGTGTCAGGGAATATTTTAAAAGTCTCGGCGAAATGGATTTTTACAAGACAAGAAGGCTTCTTAGCATTGCACAGACGTCGGGGCTTTTTAAAAAAATTCCGCGCCTCGACGTAAAGGCAGAAACTCCCATGATCGGCGGCGAGAAATTTTACTGCGTTGATAACGGGATTCTTTATGCGCTTGCAGAGGTTGGCGAGAAAATTTTAATGGAAAATGCGGTTTGCAATGAACTTTTGCGGCGCGGCTTTAAGGTCAGCGTCGGGAAATTCGGAACGATGAATATAAATTTTGTGGCGGAAAAAGGCGGCGAAAAAATTTTTATTCAAGTCCTGCCGCCCGACGGCTCAATTACCGCCCGCAGAATTACTCGCCCGCTCCGCGCCTTGCCTCAAGACGCAAAAAAATTTTTAATCACGTTGAATCGCCCGAAAAAAATTGACGGAGCCGAAAGTATAACTTTAAGCGATTTTCTATTGGAAATTTGAAAAAATTTTTTCTGCATATTTTTTTCAGCCTTGCAGGAATTTTTCCCTTGCAGGTAGAATTGCATAGAAAACTTGTTAGAAATTTTTTTCACATTATAAAGGAGGTCGATGAAGCGGAGGATTGAAAACATTTTTGATTTCGCTGAAGCCCGTTAGAAAAATGGCAGCGTAAAAAAAGAGAAATGCACCGCGGAATTTTGTTCCGTCAAACATAAAAATTTTTTAAAGCTTATGGAAAAATTTTTCGCAGGTGTTATAATTGCGGGCATTGAAATTTTGATCTGTTAAAAAAGTCGGAGGTGTCCTTTCATGGCAGAACGTGAAATCAAATATCGCGGCTTAAAAACTTTTCAAATATTCAGCGGCGAGATGAAGAGCGTTTGGATCTACGGTTTCTATCTTAAGCGCGGAACATACGGCGACCCCGGTCCGCAGGCGCATATTTTTGTTTACGAGAACGGCTACGAAGGTTATCGCGTGGACTCCAAGACAATCGGGCAGTTCACCGGTCTTGTCGACAGTACGGGCAAGGAAATTTACGAAGACGATATTATTTCTCTTGAAGACGGGCGCGTTGGCGTTGTGAATTTTCATAACGGTAGCTTCGTCGTCAATTATGACAACAACATGCGTCAAGCACTTTATGACGTGCAAAATTGGAACATGACTATCTTAGGCAATCGCTTTGAAAACCCCGAACTCCTCGTAAACAACAACGTCCCCCCAAAAAAAAACGCCCACGGCGAACAAGAGCTTCAGTCAGAAAAACTTGAGCGAGAGCTCGTCGCAATGGAGTGAGGCAGATGCTCAAAAAATTTTGGGCGACGGCTCTGCTGACATGCTTTCTCCTGTCGGGTAACGCGGCGCAGGCTTACGACCTGCCGATACTTAAGCCCGATAAAAAAATTACAAAGACGACTCAGCCCGAAAAAAAATCCATGCTCAAGAGCGACTGGAAAGACGCAGATATTTTTGAGCAGAAAATAAAATTGCGCTTGGCAAGCGGCGAAAAACTTGCGCCCAATGATCCTGCGCGAGTAGCTGCTGATCAAAATTATGTGTTCGTAGCCTTTTACAACGGCGCACCCTATTTTCTGGATAAGTATTCTATCAAAATCAGAAAAAATTCCGGAACCGCGCAGATTTGGGAGCAAAATATTTTTCCGATAAGCAAAAATTATTCGCCGCGAAATGCAACCTCAACGCATCAAAAATTTTGCTTGACAGACGGGAAATTTTTTAACTCAAAAAAGGCGAAAGACGCGCTTGCAGATTTGAAAAATGAGGCGGATAGAAATTTTTTGGAAGAGTGTTTCAAAGTCGGATATTATTTCGCCTTCGGAGAAGAGGCGACAGAAAGTTAGAATTTAAAAAGAAAAATTCGTCGGCAAGAAATTGTCGGCGAATTTTTTTTTCATAACGCAAAATTTTTGACAGGGTAAAAGGGAAAATCTTTATTGCGTCGAAGTTTGCACGCATGAGACAGGTACTTGGCGTTTTCGCCCAAAATTGGAAAATTTTTCTGGCAGTCGCGGCAGTTTTATCGTTGCAATTAATTTCGGCAGGACAGCTTCGGTTGAGCGGAGCGGTTTTGATTGGTGCGCTGTTAAATTTTTTTTATTTTTTATCGACAGCCGCCCGACTGGAAGCCGCCGCGAATTCTCCCGCCGCGCAAGCTAAAAAAATTATGCTCGTCGGACTGTTGCTTAGGCTCGGAATGGTTTTCGCGATTTTAGCGGTCGCCGTTCACATTTCCACGGAACTTTTCTTGGCGACGGCAGTTTGTTTCGGCGTATTTTATTTTGCAACGCTGTTTATTCTGGCTCGCTCCGAACTCAAGAAAAAATTTTGAATCGGAGACTTTTATCACATTGGAAAAAAATTGCGCGTGTTATATTGCGCATGAAATAAAGGAGGTGACTCGGCTCCGAAAATTTTTGAGTAAAGGAGGTGAATTTTTCCATGCATGATATTGGTGTCCGCGAGACGATAACTTTCCTCGGCTTGACGTTTAATATTGAGACTTTAAAAATGACGTGGCTGGCAATGGGCATTGTAATTTTGGTCGCGTGCCTCGCCACAAGAAATTTAAAGGTCGTTCCGCAAGGCTGGCAAAATTTCGTTGAAATGATAATCCTTTGGCTCCACGACCAGATTGACGCAATGATGGGACGACGCGGCAGAATGCTTGCGCCGTTTATCGTCGGCTTGTTTATGTTTTTGCTGGCGAGCAATTTAATCGGGCTTGTGCCTTTAATGGCGTCTCCGACAAACGATTTAAATACGACGCTCGGACTTGCGCTGTTGGTTGTGGTAATTGTCCACTGCCTCGGCTTGTACTTTAAAGGCGGTCATTACATTGCGCACTTTTTCCAACCCACGCCGGTTTTCGTCGTCATAAACATGATTGAGGAAATCGCCAAACCGATAACGTTGGCTTTCCGTCTATTCGGAAATATTCTCGCGGGCGAAATTTTAATTATCGTCCTGCTCAAGCTTATGCCGATTTGGATGCCGATACCTTCGGTTTGCTGGCTGGCGTTTAGTATCTTTATCAGCTGTGTGCAGGCGGTTATTTTCACAATGCTCAGCATGGCTTATCTTGCCAA
>CAMNEX010000112.1 GCA_946536825.1 uncultured Selenomonadales bacterium
ACGACGCGCCCGCGAGGCGTCCGCATGATAAAGCCCAGTTGCAAAAGATACGGTTCGTAAATATCTTCAATCGTCTCGCGAGTTTCACTGATTGACGCGGCGATTGTCTCCAAGCCGACGGGACCGCCGCGAAATTTTTTTATCATAGCCTCCAACATGCGCCGGTCGGTGTGGTCAAGTCCTGCGCGGTCGACTTCCAAAGCAAGCAACGCTCGGTCGGCAATGTCGTCGGTTATGATTCTGGAGCCTTGAACTTGCGCGAAATCTCGAACGCGTTTTAAAAGTCTGTTGGCAATGCGGGGCGTCCCTCGCGAACGCCTTGCAATTTCAGCCGCGCCGCCCGCCTCAATCGGGATTTTTAAAATTGCCGCCGCCCGCGTGATTATCTCAATCAAAGCCTCCGTCGAATAGTATTCAAGCCGCGAAATGACGCCGAATCTGTCGCGGAGCGGAGGCGATAACGCGCCCGCTTTTGTCGTCGCGCCGATTAATGTAAAAGGCGCAATGTCCAGGCGAATACTCCGCGCCTTGGGTCCCTTGCCGATTATTATATCCAACGCGAAATCTTCCATTGCCGAATATAAAATTTCTTCTATTTGCCGGTTAAGGCGGTGAATTTCGTCGATAAACAAAACGTCGCGATCATGCAAATTCGTCAGGATTGAAGCAAGGTCGCCCGCTCGCTCGATTGCTGGACCGGAAGTCTGCTTAAAATTTACGCCGAGTTCATTTGCAATAATCGCCGCCAAAGTCGTTTTGCCGAGTCCCGGCGGTCCGTACAATAAAACATGGTCGAGAGCCTCGCGACGCTTGACGGCGGCTTTCACGAACACCGATAAATTTTCCTTAGCTTTATCTTGCCCTATGTATTCGTACAACCTGCGCGGGCGCAAGCTGTATTGCCAATCGTCGTTACTTTGTTCAATAGTTGAAATTATTCTTTCGTCCAAAAGCTGTCACCAACTTTGTTGCCGCGCAGAAAGTTGGCGGCTGAAAGTTTCTTTGAATTGGGAGCTTGTATTTCCAAAATCTCAAGCACGCCGCCGCCCGTCCCGACAAAAAATTTTTCTCCGACAATTTTTATTTCCGAAGTTGCAAGCGAAAAATTTTCCTCCGCAAGCCGCGAACGCCATATTTTAAATTTCTTGTCGCCGATAAAACTAAACGCCCCGCCGTAAAGCCCGCGAATCAAATTGTTTATCTCCCGCGCAGATTTTTTCCAATCGATTAAGCCCGTGTCCTTTTTGAGGAGCGGCGCATAATTCGATTGCGAATCGTCCTGTTTAATCGGTTGAAGTTCGCCCGCTTGCAATTTGTACAGCGTTTTTAAAAGTAAATCCGCGCCGACCGTCATCAATCGCTCGCGCAGTTCGGGCAAAATCATTTCTTCGCCGATTTTGACTTCGCTTTTTAATAAAATGTCGCCCGTGTCAAGTCCCGCGTTCATTTGCATTGTCGTAATTCCCGTGACGGTCTCGCCGTTGATTATTGCCCACTCAATCGGGGCCGCGCCGCGATATTTCGGCAACAGCGACGCATGAACATTTATGCAACCGTAGCGCGGGATGTCCAAAATTTTTTGCGATAAAATTTGTCCGAACGCCACCACGACGATTAAATCGGGCTTGAGCGCGGCTAATTGTTCGACGACTTCCGGAGCTTTGACTTTAAGCGGCTGAATCACGCGCAAATTATTTTCTTCCGCAAAAACTTTCACGGGCGGCGGCAAAAATTTATGTCCGCGTCCTTTTGGTCTGTCGGGCTGTGTCACCACGCAAATTACTTCCGTCTTGTCAATCAACGCCGCCAAACTCGGTACCGCGAAGTCGGGCGTCCCCATGAATATTACTTTTAATTTCTCCATAAAAACTCCTTTAAGGGTTGCAACGCTTGCAAGGCACGTAGCCCGCCGCAATCGCCTCGTCGCGGGTGTTGAAATTGACACGGTTGGCAGGATTCATTTTATTGACGCTTGAGCAGTCCGCGAAGTGAAATTTCCCGCTGTTGGCATTCCCGACGTAACTTGCCGCAAGGACACTGGCGAAAGATACTGTCAAAACCAAAACCGCGACAATCGCCGCAAAAAATTTTTTCATGACAAAATCTCCTTAATGATGTCTGATGACTTCAAAACGCCAGAGCGCAACTTTTTCTTCGGGACGTATGCCCGCCTTGCGCTTGGCAATGGCAATTTGCTCTTCGACGGTGTCAACGCCTTCCAAATCGGGCAAAAGTAAGCCGCGCCGACCGCCGTTTTCGACTATCACGCCGTAACGTCTGACGTTCAAATCATTAACACTGAAAATCCGCTCCGGCTCGCCCAAAACGTCAACGCTGTACTCAATATCGTCAAGCTCGTCAATTTCAACGGGGCTGAAGCGCGGATCTCGCGAACAAGCCGAAATTGCATTCTGCAAAATTTCTTCCGCCAAATTTTTCTGCGTCGCCATAATCGTCCCGATACACCCGCGCAGATTTCCGCCCTTGTGCAAACTGACAAAAGCTCCCGCTCGCCGCGAAGTCAATTCTTCGGGCAAATTGTCGGGCATTGCGGCGGGCTTTTTGGTTTTAACGAAAGTCTCCAAACTGTAACGCGCCAATTTAACAAAAACATCTTCCTTAGCCTTGCGCTTTTCCGCCTCGTAATGTTTGAACTTGGCAAGTTGCGTACCGAAATTTCGCGAAGAATCTTCGCCGCCGACATTGAAATAAACAATCCCGTAACCTACGCCGAAAGTCCCTTCGTAAGATAATTTTTCTGCGCGGACGGCTTTTTTGTCCAACGCGCCCGCCATAATCCAGAACGAACGCAAGCCGCATTCCGCCGCACGAGAGCAAATTTTTTCATTCATAGTCAAAAGCTTGAGAAAATCCGCGCTGCCTAAATTTTCCATAACCTGCGAATCGAAAACGGGACCTTCATTGACAAAGCCGTAAGGACCGTCCGATTTTAATTTGTGCGACAAATCGCCGCTGGCAATGAAGAAAATTTTCCTGTTGAGCTCCTCGGCAACCCGCGCAATTATCTGCCCGAATTTGTAATGAACGGCGTTTGACATGCCCGATAAACCTATCCGCAAAAATTTTACCTTGTCGAAGTCGAGCCCTGCCTGTTGCAAAAATCTAAGCGGTATAATTGTCCCGTGGTCGAGTGAAGGATTTCTTTCGCCGATTGTCCCCGCCGCAACTTGCTCCGCCATTGAATCAGCCGAAAGTTTTCTTACAAAGTCAACGTCGTAATTTATCGCCAACGCGACCTGCGCGGCTCTGAATTGCGCCAAACTTCCCGACGCCGCCTCGCCCGGCGAAATGTGGAAATAATCCGCGTACATTATGGAATGCGGGCTCGTGATTATTATCGTTTCGGGCTCCAACTCGACTATTCGGCGCGAAATTTCTTTGTAAGCCGCCGTCGTCGCCGAAATTTTTTGTTCCTCACCGCGTCCGACTTCAGGCAAAATTATCGGCGGGTGCGGTACCGCCACTGCTCCAAGTATCATGATTCAGCCTCCTTAAATTTTTAAATCGGCGACGGCGAATAAAACCGCGCTCCCCGAAATTTTAACACGTTCGCCCAAAACTTCGCAATGCAAAATTCCGCCGCGTGCTGACGCTTGCCGAGCAATAATTTTTTTCTTACCGAGCCGCTCCGACCAATAGGGCGCAATTAAACAATGCGTCGAGCCCGTCACGGGGTCTTCGGGAATTTTTAATTTTGGGGCAAAAACTCTCGACACGCAATCAAAATTTTTATCGGCAGCAGTCACCGCTTGAGTAAGCCCGCCAAGATTTTGGAGCTTATCAAGATTCGGCGCAAGATTTTCTACCGCCGCGGCAGAATCCAAAACCATTAACAAATCACGGGCGCGATAAGCCTCAAGAACTTTTGCATTAAGCGCGTTGCTCATTTCGGCAGTAACGGGAATTTTTTCGGGCACATACGCGGGAAAATTCATCTCGAAAAAATTTCCCTTGCGCTCAATCGTAAATCTGCCGCTTAAAGTCTCGAACGCAACCGTCGACAAATTTTTTTCGTACTGCGTCAAAATAACAAAGCTCGTGGCAAGTGTGGCGTGTCCGCAAAAATCTATTTCCGCGGCGGGCGTGAACCATCTGAGCCGATAAAAATCTTTTTCCTTAACAGCAAAAGCCGTCTCCGACAAATTATTTTCGCGGGCAATGTTCAGCATTAATTCTTCTGAGGGGAATTTTTCTGCGACACAAACCGCCGCAGGATTTCCGCCGAAAATTTTTTCCGTAAAGGCGTCAACAATAAATTGCCTCAAATCAATCCCTCCAAACAAAAAATGCCCGCCGACCTGCGCGGGCTGAAAAATTTTTTAAAAGTTAGTCTGATTTTTTTTGCCGAAAATAAACCCGTCAAGCAAGTCGATAAGCTTGCCGATTTCCGGTTTGGAAATTTGAGCACTCGCGCCGAGTTCTTCGCCCTTCAAGCGCATTTCGTCATTGATAAGCGACGAGAAAAATACGAACGGAACATCTTTAAGCCGGTCGTTGTGGCGAATGAGTTTCAAAAGCCTGTGACCGTCCATTTTGGGCATTTCGACATCGGAAACGATTATGCCGACGTGTTCGGAAATCATGCCTTCTTTGGCAGAAAGACCTTGCAGATATTCCCAAGCGTCTTGACCGTTGCCGAAATCGCGAACGAATCTGTATCCGGAATCATGCAAAGTCGAAACGAGCAAATCGCGCAACATGGGCGAATCCTCCGCAACAACAACGTGAACATCAGCACGCATGGAACGAACATCGGCGTCCGCGTCGGCAACCGTCGTGAGTTTTGCATTAATTTCGGGATTAATCTCCGCAATAATCGTCTCGAAGTCAAGGAGCAAAACAATTCGGTCGGGCATTTTGATTATACCGACGACGCGGCTTTGGTCGCCGACTTCGGGCG
>CAMNEX010000113.1 GCA_946536825.1 uncultured Selenomonadales bacterium
GCCGTCACGCACGACAGGCATTTTCTGCAAAATTGCGTTGAAAAAATTTTGGACATGGAAAATTGCAAGGCGACGCTTTACCCCGGCAATTATGAAAAATTTGTTCAGCTCAAAAAGGAGCGGCGCGAGGCAGAGATCAAAGCTTACGAAAAACAACAAGCGGAAATCGCAAAGCTTGAAGATTTTGTCCGGCGCAATAAAGTTCGGGCTTCAACCGCGAAACGCGCCCGCAGTCGCCAAATTGCACTGGACAAAATGCAACGCCTAGAAAAGCCGCCGACAAATGAAACCGCCGCGATAAGATTAAACGACGCCGCCGAATCGGCCAATCGCGTTTTGATTCTGGAAAATATTTTTTTCAAGACCGTGATAAAAAATTTCAGCGCGGAGATTTTCAAGGGAGAAAAAGTCGGTTTAATCGGGCGCAACGGCGTCGGGAAATCGACGTTGTTAAAAATAATCGTAGGGGACCTCAAAGCGGATTCCGGCGAAATAAAAATCGGCAACCGCGTCAAAATCGGCTACCTTTCGCAAGGGCACGAGGAACTTAACGAAAATCGAACGCCGCTTGAGGAATTAAACAATGAATTCGGCTTATCGGAAGGACAAGCGCGGTCGGAGCTCGCACGATTAAATTTATTTGCGCAGGTCGTCGAAAAACCGATTTGCGATTTATCGGGCGGCGAAAAAACTCGCGTCGCGCTGACGAAATTAATTTTGACGGGCGCAAATTTCCTAATCCTGGACGAGCCGACAAATCATTTGGATTTACCTGCGCGGGAGGCAATCGAGGCGGCGTTGCAGGAATTCGACGGCACAATCTTAATCGTCACGCACGACCGATATTTACTTGACAAAGTTACTTCGCGAATAATAGAATTTCTAGCGATTAGGAATGAAAAGGCGTTGTCAAAAACAAAATCCTTAAAACCTAAAAGCTTAAAGCTGAAAGCTCCCAACGAACAGGCGTTGGAAAAAATCGAGGCGCAAATAAAAATGGCGGAAATGGAATTAAAAATGACAGAGAACGAAATAAACGGCGCGACCGACCCCGAAAAATTAACGAAGCTGGCGGCGGCGCACGTCGCTAAACTCAAAGAAATTGACGAACTTTATTTGCGTTGGGAGGAGTTGCAATGCTAAAAGTTGTGCCTATGATTATGGCAATCGCGCTTTGTTTTTTGAATTTCGCGTTTTTCGTTGTTGACGATACTTCTTCCGATAAAAATATTTCCGTAAAAATTGCCGACGCTCACGCCCCGCGCAATCACCTTACGCAAGATAAAAATGTTCAAGCCGCGTCGGTTAACGAAATTTACGAATTTGAAGATCTCACAGAAAATCCAATCCGGGAAAATGCAGCGGTTATTCCGCGCAACGAAAAAATTTTGCGGCTTTATTGGGATATTGTTCCCAACGCCGTCAAGTATGAAGTTCTTATCGAGGGCGCGACGTTTTTTGCCTACACCAACGGCATTGAAATTTCCGTGGACGATACAAGCTCAAAATTCCAAATCAACGCAATTTCTCTGGAGGGCACGACGATTGAAAATAAAATCCCCATTCGCGACATTGACCCCAATCCGACGAATCTGCGCACCACAACCGAATTTAATAAGATGAATTATCCGCCGATTTATCCCGTGTATTCGTGGATACCGACAAGCGGCGCGGATCATTACGAAATTGAACTCATTAAGGACAATAAAATTATTCGCCGATATTTTACGGAGTCCAATCCCCGCGACGACGATTTTGATTTATACGATAAAAAGCCCGTGCTTGACGAGGGCGAATATTTTTGGCGCGTGCGGGCTTTGACGAGCGACAATCAGCCGCTTACAAATTGGTCGGAGAAAAATGAATCAAACAGTTTCGCGGTTAAGCACCAAATCAGATTTTGCGCGTTGGGCGACAGCATAACTCACGGCGGCGGCTCAATATCCGTCCCGCCTTCTATGGTCATTTATAATTGGGAAACCTATTGCGCAATTCCCGTAAAAAATTTGGGCAGGAGCGGCGATACCACGGCGGAAATTTTAGCGCGTTTCGACGAAGACGTTTTGCCCTTCCGCCCCGAAGTTTTATTCATAATGGCGGGCGTCAACGATTACCGCGCAAATATTTTGGGTTGGGAGTCGGTAGAAAATTTGTCTCTGCTTAGAGAAAAATGCGAGCTCAACGGAATTAAGCCCGTGTTCTTGACGCCTACGCCTTTAAACCCCGCGCAGATTGAAAAAGTAAATTTTGTCGACGTGCCGCCTGCTGATTGGCAGGAACACCAAAAATTTATCTGCGATTGGATTCACGACCAAGAATTTTTTATAGACGTGAACGAAAAGTTGACTGACGCCGAGGGCAACTTAATCGCCGAATTGTCGGTTGACGGCTTGCACCCCGACGCCGAAGGCAAAAAAATTATCGGCGAGGCGGTCGCTGCCTGGCTCGATAAATATTTGAACTTCAAATAAAAAAATCCGCCCCCAAGTCGGAGGCGGTTTTTTTTGTATGGAAATTGATTTTTATTGAAAATCAAGCATGGTTTTATCATTGCCGGCAAAGGATTCAAAGTCGGAGATAAAAACTTCGACAGCAGAATCAATCGCGGAATTTTTTACGAGTGCGATAAAAATTTCGGGCGAAAGAGTCACCGCGCTTATCCCGCATTTGCAAAGCTCCAAAACCTGTTGAGAATTCTTGAAACTCGCCGCGATAACTTCGGTTTCCATGGAATTTTTTTCAAAAATCTGCTGAATATCTCGCGCAACGGTCAGCCCGTTAAAGCCCATGTTGTCAATCCGGTTTACGTAGGGAGCCGCATAACTCGCGCCGCATTGCCCCGCGATAAAAGCTTGCATTGGCGTATAAATCGCGGTCGCCGTGAAGGGAATTTCGCTTTTCTCGACCAAAATTTTCATTGCCTTGAAGCCTTCAGGCATTGCGGGAATTTTTACGTAAGTATTCGCGCCGAGCAATTCGACAATGTGTCGCGCCTCCTCGACGATTTTTTCAGCGCAACGGCTGACTGCCTGAACGTGAAGTTCCTTTTCTTCGCCGAGGAAGTTACGAATTTTTTTCAGCGTGTCGAAAGGATTGCCGCCGATTTTTGCAAGGATAGTCGGATTGGTTGTCACGCCGGCGACGGGATAAAATTCGCAAATTTTTTTTATCTCTTCAAGGTGGGCGTCGTCAATCAAAAGTTTCATCTGAACCACCTCGAATCACTTTTCCGGATCCAGACTTATATTCGTGATAATTCTTCCGAGGCGTGCGCTTGTCAAGAAATTCAATGCCCATTTGAAGAAAACCGTCATGTTCGTGTAAACGCCCGCCAACCGCATTAAGTGAACGAGCATCCACGCGCACCACGCGAGAAAGCCTGTCATCTTCGGATTACCTACGACTGCCTCGCCGCGTCCGATTGTCGCCATTGCGCCGAGATCTTTGTAGACGAATTTTTCAAGATTGGTATCGCCCTTGATAAGTTTCATGATATTTTTATGGGCAATTTTCGCCTCTTGAGTGGCAACGGGCGCGACCGTCGGGAGCGGGCGTTTCATATCGCCGTGCATGAACGCCGCGCAGTCGCCTATTGCGAAAACATTTTTATGAACCGCGCCGCGAACCATTAAATTTTCCTCGACCCAAATGCGTCCGTCGCGAGCGCATTCCGCACCGCAATTTTTCATCATGTCGACAGCGCGAACGCCCGCCGCCCAAATAACCGTCGTCGTCGGGATTTTCACGCCGCTTTTAAGCGTCAAAACGTCGCCGTCATAATCGACAACCTGAGTATTGAGCATTACTTCGATACCTTTTTTCTGCAAAACTTTGACGGTATGTTGTTGCAAATCTTCGGGAAGCATGGGCAAAAGGCGCGGCGTAGCTTCAATTAACTTTATGCTGACGTCGTTGAAGTCAAGCAGGTGGAATTCTTTTTTCTGAATTGCAATAAGCTCGGCGAGTGCGCCCGCCTCCTCAACGCCGGTAGGACCGCCGCCGACAACTACGAATGTCATGCGCTTTTTCCTGTCTTCGGGCGTGCGATAAGGTTTTTCGGCGCGCTCGAATTCGTGAATTACGTGATTGCGAATATGGACAGCTTCTTGCAGAGTTTTCATACCGAACGAATTTTCTTCGACGCTTTTCATCCCGAAAAAGTTAGTAGTTGCGCCCGCCGCAAGAACTAGATAATCGTAGTGAATTTCGCCGTGATTCGTAATAACTACATCGCGTTCCTGGTCGACGCCCCGCGCCTTCGCCATGTAAAGATTTATGTTTTTGTTGTCGCGGAAGAAGGAGCGAATGGGATAGGCAATTTCGCCCGTTTCCAAAACCGAAGTCGAGACTTGATAGAGCAAAGGTTGGAACAAATGGTAATTATGACGATCAATTAACGTGACTTCGACGTTTTCCTTAGCGAAAAGCTGACCAATTTTGATTCCGCCGAAGCCGCCGCCTACGATTACAATATGGGGCTTGCCGTTGGACATTTCAAAAAACCTCCTGAAATTTGAAGTGAAAATTTTAACTTAACGGGCTAAAAAATATTCGGGATGATTCCCGTCTTTCTATCGTTCTTTTTATAACTTTCTCCTTACCACAACCCCCTAACCCGTTTCTTCGCGTATAATAGCATAGATTTTTTTAATTGCAATAGCCCGATAAAATTTATTCGGGCGATATACAAAAGAATTGCTCCCTGCGCGGAAGAACCTTCTATTTTGTGACGATATTGTCGATTTTTCTTTACCCTCTTTGCCGTATTGAACCTACTTTCTTTTGCTCACCCAAAAGAAAGTAGCAA
>CAMNEX010000114.1 GCA_946536825.1 uncultured Selenomonadales bacterium
CGCATTAAAATCAATGACGGCAGCCGAGCCGAGTTCTTCGACGTAAGCCGCCGCCGCCGCGCAGATTGTCGGGTCGGAGCCGAAAATTTGAATCGCCGTGGGTCGTTCAGCCGCGACGGTCTCAAGCATTGCCAAAGTCTTTTCGTTGCGATAGTGAACGCCCGCCGCGCTTACCATTTCCGAAAACATCAGCAAATTTTTCTTGGCAAAATCGTCGCCGATAAGTTCCCTGACCAAAACTCTAAACGCGGTATCAGTGACGCCCGCCATAGGCGCAAGAAATATCGGCGTTTTGAAAATTTCAAGCGTCGTCATGCGGAATTTCTTTCATGCAGGACGCGCAAGCCTGTCAGCGTCAAGAAGTGGTCGATTTTGTCAATCGTCTTTGATTCTTTGTGAATCATTTTCGCGAGCCCGCCCGTCGCGATAACTTTTGCTTTCCAATCCGCGCCCATTTCCGAACGAATTTTTTCGACAATCGTATCAATCTGCCCGACGTAGCCGTAAATAATTCCCGCCTGCATACAATTTATAGTGTTGTGCCCGATAACGCTTTTGGGCGGGACAAGTTCAATGCGCGGGAGTTTTGCCGTCGAACTGAAAAGAGACTCCGCGCTCGCCACAATGCCCGGCGCAATGACTCCGCCCAAAAAATCACCCTTATCCGAGACAACATCAAAAGTCGTCGCCGTGCCTATGTCAATGACAATCAGCGGTCCGCCGTATTGTTCAAACGCGCCCACGGCATTGACAATCCTGTCTGCGCCGATTGCCCGCGGGTTTTCGTAATTGAGTTTAATACCCGTCTTGATTCCCGGTCCGACAATCAGCGGGCGAATTTTGAAATATCGCTCGCACATTTTGGTAAGCGGCACAATCAACGGCGGCACAACCGAGGAAATAATTATGTCCTTAACGTCGGAAATTTTCACGCCTTGATAGCGGAACAAATCATTAATCAACATGCCGTATTCGTCGCCGGTCTTTTGCCTGTCAGTCGAAATGCGCCAATGCTTCATCAAATTTTTTCCACTGTAAGTTCCCATGACAATATTGCTGTTACCGATATCAATTACTAAAAGCAAAAAATCAGCTCCTTAAATATTTTTTAACAGGCGACGCAGATGCTCCAAGTCCGAAAAATCCTTCCAGAATTCATTTTCGCGCATGAAGTCCATTGTCTGCAAAATTATTTCAATCGCGGCGGCACGAATTTCTTTGACGACGGGATAAGGCAAGCCCAAAAGATTTGATAATTCGCTAAGCAAAAGTCGCGTGTCGGATAATTTCATGCCGTCAAGAGATTTTAAAATCGCGGCAAGCGACGCCTCTTCGTAGATTTTTAATTGCTTGTCGGGAAATTTTTCGCGCAGATAAGTGCTCATAGCCCGACATGTCAACGCCGTTTCCAATTTGCCAATAAAAAATTCTCGCGGCGTATCTTCCGAAACATATGCCGAAAGAATTTTTGTCAAAGTTTTAAACACGCGATTAAATTTTTCTCCGTCGCCCTCAAGCGAAAATTTTTCTGCGCGGGCGGCGCGATATTTCAAAATGCCGTCGTCGAAAACTTCGTTGCGGTTGTACATGTTAAACCAATCCGAAGTAAAATAATTTTTAGCTTTATCGGCGCGTCCCTTGTTCAACTTAGCAAAAAATTCTTCGCGGCTTTTAACGTTGTAATGATTAATGACGATTTTTTCCGCCGTGACGGGCTCATTGCAATAAGACGGAACAACGCCGCCGATTTCGTTCACGGAGTAATTTCCCTCGTAATAAATCGGGAAATGTGCACTGGTAAAAAAATAAATTCTGCGCGGGTCGGCAATGGTTTTAACTTGCGCATTGCCGCCGGGTATATCGCGCTTGGGAATCGGGACAACCCAATCTTTTGGAGCGCGGCGAATAAATCTTTCCAAAACGCCGCGGGAATAATCTGCTTTATCTTCGCCGTTGGAGCCAAACATTTGCCAATTAACAACCAAACCCGACGCTTCAGGGAAATTTTTTAAAATCTCGTCAAGCGTCGCGGTTATCGCGTCCGTCGTATTCTTCGGAAAAATAAACTCGTCCAAATCGATAAAAGCCATGTAGCGGCAATGAAAACGATAATTCAAAACGGCGTCATCATAAGCCGCAAATTGCATGGATTCGCCCGGAAAATATTTGCTGGTCACCAAGTCCGCCTTGACATAAGGCGCGATAATTTCGTTGTAATTGTCGGTTGAATCGTTATCATAAAGATAAAAGTGGTCGACGCCCGCCAAAAGGTGATAGTCGAGCCACTCTTTAAGATAATGCCCCTCATTTTTTAGAATCGCGACAACTGCCAAATCGTAGAGAAATAAATTTTTATCAACAGCCAAAATTTTCACCTCAAAACTATTTGCGCCCGCGAAGTTTTTCAATAATCAAAGCTAAGCCTTCTTCTGTAATGGCGGGCTTTTTTATATACCCCGCCGCAGAAGACCGCTCAATTTCGCTGAGAATTGTAAAATCTCGCGTATCAGTCATGATTATCACGGGAATATTTTTCAACTTGCTGTTTTCCTTAACCAGCGACAAAAATTTAATTCCGTTGACGAAAGGTAAATCCAAGCTGACAAGAATCAAATCCGCGCCGTGATTTTCCAAAATTTTCATGCCCTCAACCGCGCTTTGCGCCGTGGTAATTTCGCAAGGCAATTTATTTTTCAGCGTCTCTCTTTCTTGCCGCAAATCGAAAATATCATCTTCAACCAGCAAGATATGGAATATAGTTTTCTGTTGATTTTCCGCGAAGGACTCCGCGCTTTCTTTTTTTTCGACAAGCATTTTATCGACGCGCTCGACAAGCTCTTTGGGTTCGCAGGGTTTCGCAACGTAATCTTGAACGCCGAGCGAAAAAATTTCCGAGACAAGTTCCTTTTTCGTGGAGGCGGACATCATCATAACGGGTATTTCCTTAAATCTTTCGTCTCCGCGAATTCGGCGCAACATGTCCAGCCCGTTAAAATCCGCGTCCAGAACAATTAAATTTATCGCGCGGCTGATAAGAGTATTCATCGCCGTCAAAGAATTGTTCGTCGTTATAAATTTGTATTTGGGCAAACTTCTTTCCAAAATAATTTTTGTAATGCTCAAATTGCGGTCGTCACTTATGGCAATTAAAATTGCAATTTCGTGCCTGTTCACGGCGACTTTTCTTAAATCATTATTCTTCATTGCCTCTATTCGCTTGCCTTGAGTTTTGGCTCTTTCGCGAAATTTCTCAAGGCACAAGTCGCAATACAGCCCGCTTAATATCGGCTTACCACAACCAGCGCAGGTGCGACCCAGGAAACGATTTCTGCCGTCTGTTGATTCTTTTCTTTTCATTTTCCCAAAAACTTGCCGTGAAAGCGGCAGTCTCCTTTGCCTCCTTCTTAAAATGCCAAGATATTTTTTCATTAGTTTACAGGAATTTTCCAACATGTCAATAAAAAAAATCCGCCGAAGATTTTCTCCGACGGACTTTTTATTTCAAACGATAAAAATTTTAGCTGTTAATCAATTTCGTATAGAGTTCAATGTACTCGTGTGCGGAATTCTTCCAGCTGTAATTGCTGTTCATTGCGTTGGAAGAAATTTGGAGCCAAACTTCAAACTGCGCGTAAGTCGACAGAGCGCGCTTGAGAGCATACATCATTTCATGCGCGTTGTAGTTGGAGAAGACAAAGCCGTTGCCTTGTTTGGTGTACTTGTCGTATTGCTGAACGGTGTCTTTCAAACCGCCGGTTTCGCGAACGACCGGAGCCGCGCCATAACGCATTGCGATAAGCTGACCTATGCCGCAAGGTTCGTAATTGGAAGGCATAAGGAAAATATCGGACGAAGCGTAAATTCTCTGCGCGAGTTCGTTGGAGAAATAAATATTCGCCGAAACCTTTTGCGGATAACGCCATGCCAAACCCTTGAACCAATCCTCATAAACTTTGTCGCCGGTGCCGAGCAATACGAATTGAAAATCTTCGTGCTGTAAAAGTTCGTCCATCATGCGGACAACGAGGTCAAGCCCCTTCGCCGCGACGAGGCGGGTAACCATTGAGACAATCGGAATTTTTCTGCCTTGCGGGAGTCCGAGCAACTCCTGAAGTTTAATTTTGTTTTCGCATTTGCGCTCGAACGCGTTAAAGGCGTCGGTGTTGTCGTAGTTTACGAAAATATTTTTATCGGTCGCGGGATTAAAAACGGTGTAGTCAATGCCGTTTACAATGCCGTAAAGGTCGTCTTTGCGGCTGCGGAGGAGCCCGTCAAGATGTTCGCCGAAATATTCGTATTGAATTTCCTGCGCATAAGTTTTGCTGACGGTCGAGACGTAATCGGCGTAGATAATGCCGCCCTTCATGAAGTTGACCGCGTCATAAAATTCAAGGTCGCCGTTGTTGAAATATTTCCAATCGAGTCCGAGCACGTCGCCCATAATGTCTTTGGTGAAAACGCCTTGATATTTCAGATTGTGAATCGTGTAAAGGGTTTTGATATTTTCGTAACGTTCGTCGCCTTGATGTTCGAGTTTCAAAAGGACGGGAACTAAGCCGGAGTGCCAATCATTGGCGTTGATAACGTCGGGCCAGAAATCAAGCGCGGGCAAGCAATTCAGAATTGCGCGGCTGAAGAAAGAATATCTTTCTGCGTCGTCGTCATAGCCGTAAAGCCCTTCGCGAGCAAAATATTCCTCGTTGTCGACGAAATAATAAATCACGCCGTCAAGCTCGTATTTGTCAATGCCGACAT
>CAMNEX010000115.1 GCA_946536825.1 uncultured Selenomonadales bacterium
CGTCACCGAGTTCACGAGCAAATTAAATTTATCGTCGCGGTTCGGGTAGTCCAGATTTTGAGCGAAGCCCGCCCAACGTGTTTCGCGACGCGCTTTCAAATGTTCAATCAAAACTTTTGCGACTGTCAATCGCTCCCGCAACTCAAAAATTTTCAGCAAGTCATACATATCGGCGGCGTTAAGATTTTCGGAAAGTTTTTCAATGCGCTCAATATTTTTTGCCGCCAAATTCAGTTGCGATTCGTTGAAACGATAATTTTGCGTCAAGCCGCCGGCGTATTCGTCCATTGTCGTTTGCATTGCAATTTCCAATTCGTCAATCGTGAACGCCGAATCATTTGCAAAAAATTTTTTTAACTCGCCCGTATTAAAGTCAATCGGCGCGGGCATTTTTATTTCCGCCAACGTCTCCAAAATCGATTCCGCTACAATTTCAGCTTCGGCAAAAGCTCCCGTGACATATTTTTGAGGACAGCCGCCCGCCACATCGCCCGCCGCAAAAAGATTTTTCAGCGTCGTTTGACGATTTTTATCAACCCAATAACCCGCCGCCGTATGTCCGCCGATTATGTAAGGTTCGGTGCCGCAAATTTCTACGTTGAATTTGCTCGGAGGTTGATTCGTTTCAATCCAGCGCAATGTTTGTGCCGGCGACATGTTCAGATAGGCATCAAGCAAAAATTTTTCCTGTTCGGCAGAAATCCCGATCGTTTTCAAATAGCAAGGAGCGCGTCCAAAAAATTTTTCACTCGTGACAGCAAAAACTCGTTCGCTCGTCGTGTTGCCATAGTTTTTTTGATAAAATTCGCCGCGTGAATTGATTTGCGCCGCCCCGACACCTTGAGCCAAAGTCCCCGTCGGCGCGATTGTATCCTTACAACGCAAAGCTACGAATCTCATTTCAAAAGTCGTCATCTCGGCTCCGGCGCGAATTCCCATCGCATAGCCCGCACCCGTGTTAAATGGCGAATACCAAATTTGATGACGCGAACCGCCCGAATGATTCGGCAAATAAATTCCGCTCGCGCCGCCCGTCGCAATCAACGTGACTTTCGCCGCGAAGTTATAAAAAATTTTTTCGCGAACTCCGAAACCATATGCCCCGACAACTTTATCTCCGTCAAGCAAAAAATCTGCAACGTTGACATGGTTGAGAATCGCGACGTTCGGAAATTTTTTGACGGCGGCGGCAAGAATCAACTTGATGCTTTCGCCGTTGATTTTGACGTTGCGCCAACCGCGTTCGACGTAATTGCCTTCAGAATCTTTTTCAATCACCAAGCCGAGCCGTTCAATAATTTTTGTAACGTGATTTAATCTCTGCGCCATTGTAAGGAGCAAATCGCGGCGAGCAATTCCGTGCGCATCGTTTAGAGCGTAGTTTACATAATCTTCAGGCGTGTGACCTTTGCCGATGTAAGCGTTGAGGGCGTTGACTCCCGACGCAAGGCAGCCGCTCCGCCGAATGTCAGCTTTCTCGACGACGAGAATTTTTGTTTCGGGATTGAATTCGCTCAAACGAATCGCCGTGAATAAACCAGCCGTCCCGCCGCCAATTATCAGCACGTCCGCAAAATATTTTTCCGTCATATGAACACCGACTCCTTGCGCTTGGCGGCATTTTCGATAACCTGCGTTTTATCGCCGTCAAAGCCGTAAATTTTGTGAATGAAAACAAAAGCCTCGTCGCCTTCGTGCAAAGGAACCTGTTCTAATCCGCGAAAACCTTTCAGCAGTTGCCCTTTAATCTCAACGTCGACTTGAATCACACTGCCGCGAAAATATGTTCCGCGAACAATCCCGCGTTCGGTCGTGACGGGCATAGGTTGCGGCATTTCGTCTATCGTCGCGCCTATTTCCAAAAATTCGGGGCGCAAAATTCCTTCGCGGGGCTCGTATTCATCAAATCCCTTGAAAATAGTATAGTCGGGAACTTGCACGCTCTCGCCGATAAATTTCGCGACAAAAGGCGTCTTCGGCGACTGATAAATTTCAATCGGTGCTCCGGATTGTTCAACTCTCCCGCGATTTGTGATGATTATTTCGTCGGCGACTTCGACTGCCTCGTCTTGATCGTGCGTCACGAAAATTGCCGTGATTCCCAACTTGTGAATCGTTTGCTTTAGCCAGCCGCGCAATTCTTGCCGGACTTTAGCATCAATCGCCGCGAACGGTTCATCAAGCAAAAGTAATTCGGGATTCGGCGCAAGTGCTCTGGCAAATGCCACGCGTTGACGTTGACCGCCGCTCAACTGCAACGGATAACGACTCGTGAAGTCTTTCAGCCCGATTAACTCCGCCAATTCCTCAACGCGACTTTTTATCTCGCTGTCAGATTTTTTCTGCACAGTCAAGCCGAACGCTATATTGTCGAAAACCGTCATATGCTTGAACAGCGCGTAACTTTGAAATAAAAATCCTATCCCGCGTTCGCCCGGCGGCAAGTCATTTACTTTTCGCCCGCCGATAAAAATTTCTCCGCTATCGGGCGTTTCAAGCCCCGCTATCATTCGCAAAATCGTCGTCTTACCGCTACCGGAAGGTCCGAGCAATCCGATTAACTTCCCGCGCTCAATCGCAAAGCTCACATTGTCCGACGCCTTGAAATTTCCAAAATGCTTGTTGATGTTTTTGACCTCGACTTCAATCATTGGCGACACCTGCTTTCAAATTCGACACTTGCAGAGAAGCTTTGCCGGCATTTTCAATCAGATTGCGCAGAATCAAAATTATTATCGCGAGCAAAACCAATACCGACGCGACCGCAAATGCCGCCGTGAAATTGTATTCGTTGTAAAGAATTTCTATGTGCAAGGGTAAAGTGTTCGTCTTGCCGCGAATGTGTCCGCTCACGACGCTGACCGCTCCGAATTCTCCCAATGCCCGCGCCGAGCATAAAACTATCCCGTAGCCTAACGCCCATTTGATGTTCGGCAAAGTCACGCGCCTAAAAATCGTCCAACCGTTTGCGCCCATTGTGGCGGCGGCTTCTTCTTCCGAACGTCCTTGACTTTCCATAACCGGCACCAATTCGCGCGTTATAAATGGAAATGTCACAAAGACCGTTGCTAAAATTATTCCTGGCACTGCGAAGACGATTGCCAAATTGTATTCTTGCAACAACGGATAAAGCGGACTCATTCGCCCGAAAAGCATAATGAAAAATAACCCCGCCACGACTGGACTTATCGCGAACGGCAAATCTATCAGCGAACCTAAAAAAGTTTTCCCGCAGAAGTCAAACTTCGTTAAAAGCCACGCCGACGCCAATCCGAAAATCGTATTGAGCGCGACCGCCAAGATTGTCGCCTCGATTGTGAGCCATAACGCCTTGAGCGCGAATTCGTCCGTCAGTGCCGCAAAATAGAAATCGACACCTTTAGACAACGCCTCCTTCGCGACCAATATCAACGGCATTATCAACATCACGAACAGAAAACTTGCCGCCAAAAATATCAACGTCCGCTTGAGCCAAATTGATTCACGCACCGACGACGCCCCCAATCCGTTTCAACTGCCGCGCTTGCCAACCGTGAATGCCCAGCAAAATTGCCAACGATAAGCACATCATCACGATTGCGATTGCCGCCGCGCTTTGATAGTCGAACTGTTCGAGCTTCGTCATAATCATCAGCGGCGCGATTTCCGTTTCGTAAGGCATATTGCCCGCGATAAAGACGACCGAGCCGTATTCGCCGATTCCGCGCGCAAATGCCAATGCAAAGCCCGTCAAAAGCGGCTCAACGAGTTCCGGAAAAACTATTTTGCTGAAGATTGTCCAATTACTCGCGCCGAATAAATTTGCGGCCTCTTCGAGTTGCGGGTCGAGTTCTTTCAAAACTGGTTGAACACTTCGCGCGACAAACGGAATACCTACGAAGATTAGCGCGATTGTGATTCCGATTGGCGAAAATGCCGTTTCAATTCCGATGCCGTAGAAAATTTTTCCGAGCAAGCCGTTTTGGGCGTAAAGCGTCGTCAATGCGATACCGGCGACCGCTGTCGGCAACGCGAACGGCAAATCTATCAGCGCGTCCATGATTTTTTTGCCGCGAAAGTCGTAGCGAACTAAAACCCATGCGATTATCAATCCGAACAGCGCGTTAATTATTCCCGCCGTCAATGCGCAGAAAAAACTGACTCCGTAAGCGTGAACATTGCGCCAATCCGTCACTGCCGCGAAAAATTTTTCAAAGCCCATGCCGCTCGCGTACAACATGAACGCCGCCAGCGGTATGAACAGAAACAAACTCACGTATGTCAGCGTAATGCCCAGCGTCAAACGTCGACCGGGTATCACGTCGCTTTTTCCGAACATCTTCAATCACTCACTTTTGATAAATCTGGTCGAAGGAGCCGCCGTCCTTGAAATGTTCGTGAGCCTTCACCCAACCGCCAAAGGCTTCGTCGACCGTGAACAATTCAAGCGGTTTAAACGTATCAGAATATTTTGCAAGGATTTCTTGATTGCGCGGGCGATAAAAATTCTTCGCGGCGATTTCTTGACCTTCGGGCGAATACAAATAATTGATGTACTCTTCGGCAAGGGAGCGAGTGCCTTTTTTGTCGACAATTTTATCGACGACGGCAACAGAAGGTTCAGCGAGGATACTTAAACTAGGCGTGATAATCTCGTAAGCGTCGGGATTGTCTTTCTTCGAGAGCAACGCTTCATTTTCCCACGCAATCAGCACGTC
>CAMNEX010000116.1 GCA_946536825.1 uncultured Selenomonadales bacterium
TTTCGCGAAGGCTTTGTTATGCTCATGCCGATTGGCGAAATGCAGGGCGTCGGACCGGGTTGCGAAGTCGTAGCTGCGCAGAAAACGTTGCGAGTTAAAGTCGGCGAGGAACTTTTGGGGCGCGTGCTTGACGGCTTAGGAAATCCTATGGACGGGCTCGGACCGATTTTATCGACGACGGAATATCCCTTGCAAGCTCCGCCGCCGCACCCTTTGACAAGACCGCGTATCACTCAAAATCTTTATGTCGGCGTCCGCGCAGTTGACGGACTGATAACAATGGGCGACGGACAGCGAATAGGAATCATGGCAGGGTCGGGCGTCGGCAAATCGACGTTGCTTTCAATGATAGCCCGAAACACCGAGGCGGATATAAGCGTTATAGGGCTTGTCGGCGAACGCGGGCGCGAGGTTAGAGATTTTATCGAACGCGATTTAGGCGAGGCGGGCTTGAAACGTTCGGTTGTAGTCGTTGCCACGAGCGACCAACCTGCGCTTGTCCGAATCAAAGGAGCAATGACGGCTACGGCCATCGCGGAATATTTTCGAGATCAAGGGCACAAAGTTATTTTGATGATGGATTCTGTTACGCGCTTTGCAATGGCTCAACGCGAAGTCGGCTTGACAATCGGCGAGCCGCCTGCCACGAGAGGTTATACGCCGTCGGTTTTCGCGCTTTTGCCCAAACTCCTTGAACGCGCAGGAACTTCGGATACAGGTTCAATCACGGGAATTTATACCGTCCTTGTTGACGGCGACGACATGAACGAGCCTATTGCCGACGCCGTCCGCTCAATTCTTGACGGGCACATTGTCCTTAGTCGGAGCATTGCCGCGCAGAACCATTATCCCGCGATTGACATTTTGGGCAGTGTCAGCCGTGTCATGAACGAGGTTGTCACGCCCGAACATTTGCAAGCCGCGCAGAAATTGCGAGCGTTAATGGCAGTTTACAAAGACGCTGAAGATTTAATTCATATTGGCGCGTATGTCAAAGGCTCAAGCAAGCGCATTGACGAGGCGATTGGCAAGATTGACGCGATTAACGAATTTCTTTGTCAAGGAATTTTTGAGGTTGACACTTACGACGTTACCAAGAAAAAATTAATAAAAATTTCCGGTAAGTGATTATGAAAAAATTTAAATTCCAACTCGAAACTTTGCTGAAGGTTACAAAGCGCAAAAAAGATGAGGCCGAATTAAAATTTGCCGAGGCGTCGCGCTATCTTGAGGAGTGCCGTGCAAAACTTCAGGTTTTACTGCGCGAACTGCAGGAATCGCAGGAGGAATTCGCCGAATTGACGAGCGAGGGCAAAACAATTACAATCGGCAAAATCATGATATACAACAATTTTTTTAATTGGAAACGTCAGCAAATCGAACAGCAACAGCAAGTAATTTTGAAGGCGACGCAGGATAAGCAACAGAAATTAAAAATTCTGATGAAAATCATGACGTATTTAAAAAGCATTGAGCAGATTAAGGAAAAGCGACTGCGCGAATATAACGAAGAATTGCTTTTCGAGGAACAGAAAATGCTTGACGAAATCGGCTTGCAACTGCACATAAGAAATAATTAAGGGGATGAAAAATTTTGATTGAGATTCAGGGAATTGAGCGCGTTGACATGACGCGCAGAATTGACCAAATCAGGCGTCGAATTGCCGAGATTGAAGAGAAAATCGGCATGATTGGAGTCGGCGGCGATTTTCAAACGAAATTGGAACGGGAAATTGCCAAGCAAGCGAAATTTGCCGCGCCGCCAACTCAAGCCGTTGCAGACGTTCAGAAAGCTCCCGACGCAACGCAACCTGTTAATGAAAATGATGTCGTCAACTCGGCAAAAGTTGCGCAAGCTCTTCGTGAGGCAGAAAAGGTTGAGACTAATCAAAATCAGCCTTCCGAAAAAAATTCCGACGCCGTCGAGCCCGCGCAGAAATATTTGCCCGGCGAAGAAGCTTTGCCCGGTAAAATTAATCAATCGCGACAAACTCCCGCGCAGATTGAGCGCGTTGAAACTCCCGATACAGAACTTAAAATTCCCGACCGCGAAGAAAAAGTTTTCGAGGACAACTACAGCGGCAAGGACGCGGAAGTCACTCCCGTTGAAGATTTAATCATGCAGGCGGCGGACGAATACGGCGTTGATCCGCAACTCGTCAAGGGCATTGTCGAATACATCAATCAACAACAGGCTCCCGCGCAGATTGAACAAACCGCAATTCCCGATAACGAAAATATTTCTGTCGAAGATTTAATCGCGCAGACAGCTTACGAATACGGCGTTGACCCGCAACTTGTCCGCGCCATTGCCATTGCCGAATCCGATATGAATCAGGACGAAATTTCGCCCGTCGGAGCAATCGGAGTTATGCAACTTATGCCCGAAACGGCAGCGGGGCTCGGCGTCAATCCCTACGACACCAACGAAAACATTGCGGGCGGCACGAAATATCTTAAGCAAATGCTTGACACCTTCGACGGCGATGTTCCTTTGGCGGTTGCGGCTTATAATGCAGGTCCCGGCGCGGTTAAACGTTACGGCGGCATTCCGCCCTATTCCGAAACCAAAAATTATGTCGGGCGCGTCATGGATATGTATCGGTAAGGAATAAATTTTATGAAGAAATTTTTTATGATTTGCGCGGCGGTTCTTATGATAAATTCGTCAGCCTTTGCCGAAAAAATTTTTGTCGACAATTTTATTTTGTGGACGGAGCACCGCGACAAATTAATTGACGAATACACGCTTGAACACTACGGAAAAATTTGCCGCAAAATAATTCCGCAGGCGGTTGTTGTGCATTGGACGGCGGGCGGGACGCTTGAATCAAATTGGAAATATTTTTACGCCGAGGAAATGGACGACGGCACTTTAAATGTCGCGTCGCAATTTATTGTCGGCCGCAACGGAACTGTTTGGCGGCTCATGCCCGAAACGAATTTTGCCCGCCACATTATCGGCTATAATCATTGTGCAATAGGCATTGAAAACGTCGGCGGCTTCGACGGGCGCGAGGATTTAACAAAGGCGCAACTTAAGGCGAACGTCCGATTAATAAAATATCTGCACGAAAAATATCCGACAATAAAATATGTGTTCGGGCACTATCAGCAGGACGCGGCGCGGGAAAGCGGGCTTTACATTGAAAACGTCCCCGATTATTACGCGAAAAAAACAGACCCCGGCGCAAAATTTATGCGCACCTTAAAAAAACAACTGGAAAAGGACGGATTAATTTTCTATGACGAGTGAAAATCGTCAAGCACTGCTGGAAGGTTTTCGCGACGGCACGCCGATTGGTTTGGGATATCTTGTCGTAGGTTTTTCGCTGGGCATTGTCGCAAAGTCTGTCGGGCTCAATCCGTTGCAAGGTTTCATACTAAGTTTGCTGAACAATGCTTCGGCGGGTGAGTACGCGGCGTTTGTGGTTATCGGCTCGGACGCGCCTTATTTTGAAATCGCGCTGATGACTCTGGTCGCCAATGCCCGCTACGTTTTGATGAGCGCGGTTTTGAGTCAAAAATTTTCGCCCGATACTCCGTTTTATCACAGAATTTTTGTCGGCTTCGACGTGACGGACGAAATTTTTGGAATATCGGTTGCGCGGAGCGGACGTTGGCTGAATCCTTTTTACAATTACGGAGCAATGTTGATGGCTCTTCCGGGCTGGTCGCTCGGTACGGCTTTTGGAATTATTGCGGGAAATATCTTGCCCACGACGGTAGTTAGCGCGTTGAGCGTCGCGCTTTACGGAATGTTTATCGCCATAATAATTCCGCCGGCGCACAAAGATAAAATTATCGGCGGGGCGGTCGTCATAAGTTTTTTAATGAGCTTCCTTGCCGAAAGTTTTTTCCCCGACATATCGGCGGGCAATCGGACAATCATTTTGACGATTTTAATAGCGGGCGCGGCGGCAATTTTTTATCCCGTGCCTGAAGAAAAATAAAATCCTCGGCTTCGCGTCGGGGATTTTTTATTGCCATTAATCTGCGCGGCGTGTAAAATATTTCTACACAAAAAATTTTTTTAAGGCGGCGAAAATATTTGACACATGACATTAACGTTTACATTTTGGTTGCAAGCGCAGTAACTTTGGCGATAAAAATTTTGCCGTTGACGCTAATCCGCGGCGAAATAAAAAATCGGACAATTCGCTCCTTCCTTCATTATGTGCCCTACGTGACTTTGGCGGTTATGACTTTCCCCGCGATAATTTACGCCACGCAATCGCAAATTTCCGGCGGCTTGGCACTCGTCGCGGGAATTGTGGCGGCGTGGTTCGGCGCGAGCCTCTTCAAAGTCGCGATTTTATGTTGTTCAGTCGTCTTCTTCACGGAATTTTTTGTTTAATTTTGGGAGGTTGAACAAAATGCAATACAAGTGCAAAATGACGGTTATCGACAAAAAAGTTTTTGACGACCTGCAGGAAAAATATCTTGAGGATCCGAAATCGGGCGCGTGTCCTTTTTATGAAGTCGGCGCGGAATATCTTTTTGAGCGTTACGGCGACGAGGATACTTTTTGGACGCAAGGCAAAGGCGCACATTGCTCCGAGGCGTGGGATTGTTTCAGCCGCTACGTTTATACGGCGTTGCAGGGCGGCTCGATTATGCGCGGCTGGACGAATGATGAACACATGATGATTGCCTGTTGCAATGACGGCACGCGCCC
>CAMNEX010000117.1 GCA_946536825.1 uncultured Selenomonadales bacterium
CATTATAAATAATTTTTGCAGGAAAATTTTTATCCTTCCCGAAAAATTTGCGGGAGGGATTTTTTTGATTTATATTCACATACCCTTTTGCGTAAAGAAATGCAATTACTGCGCGTTCAATTCCAAGGCGGGCGGCGCGGCGGAGAAAAATTTTTATGTCGAAGCTCTGATTAAAGAGATAAATTTGCGCGGCGACAATTCCGCAGTTCAGACGATTTATTTTGGCGGCGGCACTCCCACGACTTTGAATCTTAATCAGCTGGAGAAAATAATCTGCGTGGTTCGGGAAAATTTTTCGGTGGAAAGTTCTGCGGAAATTACAATCGAGGCGAATCCCGGCACTGTCGACGAAAATTATCTGCGCGGCTTGAAATTTCTGGGCTTTAACAGATTGAGTTTGGGCGTTCAGAGTTTCGACGACGCACTTTTAAAAATTTTGGGCAGAATTCACGATTCACGAACGGCGATTGAGACGGTTGCACTTGCGAAAAAATTTTTTGACAATGTCAGCGTCGATTTAATTTACGGCTTGCCGAATCAAACTTTGGATAAACTTCGCCGCGATTTAAATCGGATAAAAAATCTCGACGTTCAACACGTGTCGATTTACGGCTTGGAGATTGAGGAGGGAACAAAATTTTTTGAGCTCGCCCGCGCAGGTAAACTTCCTTTGCCCGCCGAAAATATCTGCGCCGATATGTATGACTTGATAACGGAGACTTTGCCGACGTTCGGTTATCGCCGCTACGAAATCAGCAACTTTGCCAAGAAAAATTTCGAGAGCCGTCATAATCTCGGTTATTGGACGGGCAAAAAATATTTCGGCTTCGGAGCGGGCGCGCACAGTTTCGACGGCAAAGTCAGGACTTCAAATATCCGCGACGTTGCGACTTACATAAAAAAAATCCGCGCAGGCGAAAATGTTTCCGTAATCGAAGAAAAAGTTACTCGTCAGGCGGCAATGGAAGAATTTTGTTTTTTGGGCTTAAGGAAAGTCGACGGCATTTCCGCGCAGGATTTTTATAAAAAATTCGGCGTGAAGATTTTCGACGTGTTCGGCGAAGTTATAAATAAAAATCGGCGGCTCGGCTTGCTTGAAGTCGACGACGATAAAATTTTCTTAACGGAGCGCGGCTTGGCTTTGGGAAATGTGGTCTTCGCAGATTTTTTACTTTAAGGAGGTTATCAAATGAAAATTTTACTTATGGTGCTCGGCTTTTTGTTCGCAGTGTTGCCGACAGCGGAAGCGGCGATCTATCAACAGGGAATCGTTTACGTGATTTACGACGAGGAGGGAGCCGCCGCCCCCAAAAACAAGACGGATATAAATGCAAACGGCGTGCCCGACGTAGTTGAGGATATTGCGACGCAAATAAATGCGGCTCGCGAACTCTTCAAGGACGTTTTCAATTATCCCGACCCGCTCGGCTCCGAACGTTATAAAAATGTCACGTCAATCGAAGTCGACATTGGCGCAAAAGAAGTTATGAAAAACAACGGCTACGCCTTCAGTGCCGTGCGGAAAAATTCCAAACACAATCCTAAGGAACGCGCCTTGCAAATTCAAGTTGCCAACACGATCAATCCTCACAAAAATTCAACTCCGGCGCATGAATATTTTCATTTGATACAACACGGCGTAACCCGTTGCAGAGGCACTTGGTATTCCGAGGGAATGGCGAAATGGTCGCAAGATTCCGTTACGAAAATAAAAAAATATCCCGACGGAAAAAATCTCCCGACACTTTTGAAAAGCAAAACTTTTGAGCAGGAAGTTTTTAAAGTCAGCTACGACGCGTCGAATTTGTTGTGGTATCCTTTGGCGGTGAACATGAATGACAAGGCGAAGATACCCTCAAGTTTGATGAAAAAATATAAATACGTGGACGGCGCACCGGTATTTCAAGACAACATTATTTACGGTGCAAATGTTATGCGCGAGGTATTAAAGTCGTTCAAGGCGCGGGAGGCACTTTTGACTAAGGAATTCGGTAGCTGGGACGAATGGATTAAAAATCGGAACGACGAAAGAAGTTACAAAATTATGTTCGACGGCATAAAAGAAATTCAAGCCAAGGGGAAAATATGACGGATTTTAAAACCGTTGCGGACGGCGAAATTTTTTCCGCGGCGTATGAAGTCAACAAATCAAAATTCCTGGCGCATGTCAAACACGTCGAGACAGAAGAAACCGCCCGCGATTTTGTGCTTTCAATTCGCAAAAAATATTTCGACGCGACGCATAATTGTTCGGCGTGGATATTGGGCGAACGCGGCGACAAACAAAAATCAAATGACGACGGCGAACCCGGCGGCACGGCGGGCAATCCGATTCTTGAAACGATTAAGAAAAATGAATTGACGAATTGCGCGGTTGTCGTGACGCGTTATTTCGGCGGAATAAAACTCGGAGCGGGCGGTTTGATTCGCGCTTATTCTCATACCGCCGCGCTCGGACTTGCCGCCGCGAAAATCGTTCGCATGACGCTGTTTAAAAAAATTTCTCTCACGCTCGAATATAATTTCTTGGCGACTGTCGAAAATTATCTGCGCAATAAAAAAATCCGCGCCGTCAATACGGATTATGCTGACGTTGTGACGGAAGAAATTTTACTTTTGCCCGCGCAGGTTGAAAAATTTTTAGTTGAGCTGAACGACTTAACTGCTGCAAATTTTTTGTACGAAGAACTCGGCGAAATTCTTATCCCCGTTGAAGTCAATTAAAAGTTTCGGGCTTAAGCGCGGGATTTTTTTTGCCCTTGACTAAAATTTTATCAACAAGATTAACGCTATCGGCGGAAGTTTTAAGCGAGCAAACTGAACTTTTGACCGTTCCGCACCCGATAATGATAGAAATTTTGCGAAAAAATCCCGCAGTCGCGCAGGCAATCATGAATTACGCGCTTAGTCAAATGGAAAAATATCAAATGTTGTGGTTGCAGTCTTAAAAATTTTTTCTGCAAACAAAAAAGCGAGCTCAACTTGTGAGTTCGTTTTTTTTATCTTAAACCTTGCGAATAAATTTTGCGAAAAAAAATCCGTCAGTATTCGTTATGTGCGGCAGAAGAGTTTTCATTTCGACAAGCGCAAAATTTTCGTTAGCCGCCAAAAATTTTTCTACGACGTCTTGATTTTCGTGCCGCGTGATTGTGCAGGTGCTGTAAAGCAAAGTTCCGCCGCGCTTTAGAGTTTTTGACGCGCTCGACAAAATTTTTTCCTGTAACGCGGGCAATTTTTTGAGTTCGTCGGGATTTTTTTTCCAACGCAAATCGGCTTTCCGCCTGATCACGCCCAAACCTGAACACGGCGCGTCAACCAAAACTTTATCCGCCTGTTCAAAAAATTTTTTATCAAGCTCCCGTGCGTCAAGCAGAAGCGGTTCGATAATTTTTATTCCGAGCCGCGCCGCATTTTGTTTAATGTGCTTGAGTTTTTTTTCGTAAATATCCGCCGCGATAATCCGCCCGCGATTTTTCATAAGCTCGGCAAGGTGCGTCGCTTTTCCGCCGGGAGCCGCGCAACAATCTATGACGAATTCATTTGGTTGAGGATTTAAAATCCGCGCCGCCGTCATGGAACTTTCGTCCTGAACTTGACAAAATCCCGCGCTCAGTATTTGCAATTCGTCAAGTGCGCCGTGTTTGCGGCAGATTATTCCTTCGGGCGCGAGCGTTGAGGGCTCCGCTTCAATTCCGAGAGTTTTCAGCTCGTCCAAAATGTTTTCGCGAGTTGTTTTTAAAAAATTCACGCGCAGACACAGCGGCGGGTCGGTGTTGTTGAATTGCAAAAGTTTTTTCGCCGCATCGAGTCCGAACTCCTCAATAAAAAGTTTCACGAGCCACGCGGAATGAAAATTTCTTATCGCCAATGAATTTACGTCGTCGCCCGTCGGAAAATCTGATATATGCGGCTTTCTTGTCGCCGAGCGCAAAACCGCGTTGACGAATTTTGACTCCCAAAGCCCGCAAAAAGTTTTCGACAGCTCAACAGATTCATTTACCGCCGCGGAAGGCGGAACTTTTTCCATAAAAAAAATTTGATAAAAACCTGCGCGGAGAACTGCCAAAACTTTATCATCGACTTTCGACAGCGGGCGATTGAGATACTTTGAAATTTTCCAATCGAGCGATTCGCCCGCCTTTATCGCGCCATAAACCAATTCCGTACAAAATCTCCTGTCCAGGTCGGAAAATTTTTCTTGTCGCAAAATCTGCGCGAGTGAAACGTTTGAATAAGCTCCGTTCTTCGCCACGTCATAAAGAATTTTCGTCGCCGTCAATCTGACTTTATCCAAAAAAATTTCCTCCTAGTCAATGCGCAAAACTTTGAACGCGCTTGCCGCCGCAATAATTTTGTCGTCGCTGACTTCGCGATTCCTGTCCATGAATACTTCGATAAAATTTTTATCTGCCCGATAAATCGCGTCCGTTACGCCGTCCAAAGTTTTTAGGGCGTCGGCGATTAATTTTTGCTCAAGCGCAGGTGCGTCGACATAAACAACTTTGTAATCGAGCCGCTCAATCTTAAAAATAACGGGGCGCGTGCCGTCATTGCAACAGGCAATCATCATGTGTTCATCATTCGTCCAGC
>CAMNEX010000118.1 GCA_946536825.1 uncultured Selenomonadales bacterium
GCGGACAAATTATCGAACACTCGCCACGACTTGCCGCCGAGTAATTGCAACATTGATTGCGCGTTGGTGTCCTCTGTTTGCGGAAGGAGCATTTGCAAATTTCTTGTGCCGGAAATTTCTTGAACAACTTCGACTTGCGGTTTTTCGACAGTTCCCGAATCAACGACGGGTTTTAAAAGTGATTCTTGATTCATGACGAAAAAATATGCCGGATTGTCAATCGCCTGAAATTTTATCGCCGATTGCTCGTTGTCAACTTCCGAAGCATTGCCGCCCAAAATTTTTTCTGCAGGAGTTTCTACCGAAATTTTTGGCTCGTCCTCAAAATTATTTTCCGAGAAATTTTTCTGTGCAATGGCAAATTTACTCGCGCTTAAAAAAATATCCGCAGATTTCTCGGTTTCGGGAGAAACTTTCGCGTCTTGCGATTTATCGGGCGAAATATTTTCTTCCTGCCGAGGCGCATCCTGCGGAGGTTTGCTCTTTCCTTGAGCCGCGTCATTTTCTTCTGTAAGCGTTTCGACCTGCGCGGCGTCCTTGTCAATTTCCTGCAAGTCTTTGACGCTTTGTTTCAATTCGTCGAGTTTCGCATTAATCTTATCAAGCGTCGTGCCGAAATTTTTTCCCGCTCGCTTCGGCGATTTATATTTAGCTTGCGTATTCTGCGAAGTCATTTTTGTCGACCTTGTCGGCTGAACCGGAGCTATCGACATTAAATTTGTATTGGTTGCCATTTTTCGCCTCACCTCTCTTTTTTGTTTATCGTTATTTTTTATTCCGCAATTAAGGTTAATTTCACAATGTTTTTCCGCAACCTTTACGGCTTGCCGACAAATGTACTTTGTGCTAAATTAAACGCAATCAATAACGGATTTTATCAGGGAGCAAATTTTTATGAACAAGCTTTCAATTCTGTTGACGCTTGCGATTATCGCGGCGATTATTTTTTTGGTACCGCCGATAAAAGGACTCGGCGACTTGGCAAAAATAATTTTCTTCCACGTGCCGACGGCTTGGGTATCGGTCATCGCATTTTTTTCGAGCGCATTTTACGCCGCAAAATTTTTAAGAACGTTTAATTTTTCTTTCGATAAAATGAGCGAGCGGGCAGCGCGATTGGGATTTATCTTCGTGCTTATGTCGACGATAAGCGGCGCGATTTTCAGCAAGCTGACCTGGGGCGCGTATTGGAATTGGGATCCGCGACAGACGACAATTTTTGTACTGATTCTGATTTACGGCGCGTATCTGACATTGCGGGCGGCAATTTCTGACGAAAAAATTCGCGCAAAAGTTTCGGCGATTTACTCGCTCCTCAGCGTCTTGACTGTACCGTTTTTGGTTTTCATTTTGCCGCGCATGTATTTTTCCCTGCACCCGTCGCCGGTCTTGAATTCTGCGGGGCGCGTCGAAATGGATTCAATAGTTTTAATCGTGTTAATCGCGGCAGTCATCGACGCAACGTTAATTTTTATCCAATTAATGAGGAGGAATTTTTCATGAAGGCTTTAAAAATTTTTTCGTTGGCTCTGCTTATGATTTTTATCGCGCAGGGCAAAACTTTCGCCGAAATGCCCGAAATTACCGCGGGCGAAACTTATTTCGACGTTTTCAAGGGCGTTTACGTTTTGAAAGACAATGTGCACGTCGCGTTGAACAATCACGGCTTTAAAGCGAAAATTACGGCGGACGGAGCCAAAGTCAGCGTCGTGAATCAAAAATGTTGGGCGGACGGTAATGTCAAACTCGAACAGGAAAATATAACTTTTGGTTGCGACAATGCCTATTTGCAATGGGCGACAAAAACCGCCGAGGTTACGGGCAATGTTAAATTTGAAAATAAAAAAGGCGTCGCGATAAATTCGGACACCGCGATTTTTAATTGGAAAGAAAAAATCGTTGACTTTTACGGCAAAGTTATCTTCGACGGTCAAGAATATCAGCATGTGAAATACAACGTCGTCGAAGAAAAAATTTTGGAGCTCGATAAAATTTTCGACGCACCGGAAATTATAATTCCTGAGGCGGAGTGACTGCCTCCAGAGATTTTATCGCGACTTCAATCATTGAATCGTCGGGCTCGCGTGTTGTCAAATATTGGAGCCACAGCCCCGGCATTATCGCCGCTTTGATTAGTGAATTTTCCGAGCGGGCGGCAAAGCGAATTATTTCATACGACAAGCCCGCCACCAGCGGCAACAAAATTATTCGCGAAAGAATTCTTATCCACAGCTCCGGCCAACCCAAAAATGCAAAAACAAAAATACTAACGAGCATGACGATTAATAAAAATGCGGTTCCGCACCTGGGATGCAGGCGCGGAAATTTTTTTACGTTCTCGACAGTCAGCGGCAAATCCGCTTCGTAGCAGAAAATTGTTTTGTGCTCCGCGCCGTGATATTGAAAGACGCGCTGAATATCTTTCATTCGCGAAATTGCGAACAGATACGCCAGAAAAATTATCAGCCGCAAAAATCCTTCCGCCAAATTTAAAATTATCGGGTCGTCGGTCAGCATGTGAAAAAATTTCGCGGCAAAAGTCGGTATCGCCAAGAACAATCCGCAAGCCAACGCTATCGCCAAAATTACCGTGCCGATTAATTCTTTGTCGGTTAATTGTTCGTCCTCTTCGCCCGCCGCCTGCGCGGAAAAAGATAGCGATTTCATGCCCAAAATCAGCGATTCAAAAAGTGCGACTGCGCCGCGGAGGAGTGGCAATTTTAAAATCGGGAAACGCTCTGTTATTGAGCTGACATTTTTAATTTGAACATTTATATTTCCGTCGGGCTCGCGAACTGCCGTGGCGACTTTTCCGAAGCCGCGCATCATGACGCCTTCAATGACCGCTTGCCCGCCGACCAAAGGTTTTTCCATAAAAATTTTTTCCTCCCTTAAAAATAAAACAAGCAGGGGAAACGTTCACCCTGCTTGAAAATGTTGTCTCAACTTTTTTTATAGCGTTTGTTGAATTTCTCAATGCGCCCGCCCGCTTTAACGTCGCGCTGACGACCCGTGAAAAACGGATGACATTTAGAGCAAACGTCCACGCGCAATTCCTTTTTCGTTGAACCGGTTTTAAAAGTATTGCCGCAACCGCAAGTAACTGTTGCCTCGAAGTACTGCGGATGAATTTTTTCTTTCAAACTTGACACCCCCTAAATACAGTTGACGCGAAAACCGCGCAAGGTGTATTATACGCCCTGTTAAATTTAATTGCAAGTTTTTTATAGGCAAAGAACAAAGGAGAAATTTTCATATGGCAGTTGAAAGCATTTATTGCAGTGTTTGCGGGCGGCGCGTCAAAGTTCACAGCCGCTACGATATGCCCGTCCTCGACCCCAATACCGGTTTCGGCATTTGCAAAAGCTGTATCAAAAATATTTATCATTACATTGAAGCCGAGGAAGAAAATAAAGCTTACACGAACAAAAAAAATTTTAACGACGAACTCGGCGAACTTTTAGCGAAAAATAAACCGCACATTATAAAAAAATATCTCGACGAATTTATAATCATGCAGGAGCGTGCGAAAAAAATTTTGTCCGTGGCGGCTTATAATCACTATAAGCGAATGAAATACGACCTCGACAATAACGGCGGCGACGACGAAATTGACAAGTCTAACGTGATTATCATGGGACCGACGGGTTGCGGCAAAACCGCGATGTTAAGTCATCTGTCGCGGCTTTTGGATATTCCCTTCGCCGTGACGGACGCCTCAAGCTTGACGGAGGCGGGCTTTGTCGGTGCGGACGTTGAAGTTGCCGTGAGAAATCTTTATTACGCGGCGGGCAAAGATATTGAGAAAACCGAACGCGGAATTATTTATCTGGACGAGTTTGACAAAATCGCACGCAAATCCGGCGAAAACAATTCGATAACCGCCGACCCCGGTCATGAAGGAGTTCAGCAGGGGCTTCTGAAAATGTTGGAAGGTAGCGTCGTAGAATTCACCGAGCGCGGACAACGTAAGCACCCCGAAGCCCCGACGATTAAAGTTGACACGAGAAATATTTTGTTTATCGTCGGCGGCGCGTTCGTCGGGATTGAGAAAATTATTGAGAAGCGGCTTAAGAAAAATGAATCCCCGATTGGTTTCGGCTCCGAAATTCCTTCCAAAGAGGATACCGACAAGAAATTTAACGAATTGATTCACCAAGTGCGCCCCGAAGATTTAATGAAGTACGGGATTATTCCCGAAATTATCGGACGTCTGCCCGTTATCTGTACGCTTGAAACGTTGGACGAAGACGCGCTGTTGAAGATTTTAACCGAGCCGAAAAACGCGCCCGTCAAGCAGTACGAAAAACTTTTGGCGATGGACAATGTCAAACTTGAGTTCGAGGAGGCGGCACTTCGCAAGGTTGCAAAAATGGCGATTGAACGCAAAACGGGAGCGCGTTCGCTCAAGGGGATTATCGAAGATGTTATGCTTGACGTAATGTTTGATATTCCAAAATCGGACGAGCCGCGCAGAATCGTCATAACCGAAGCTTGCATAAAAGGCGAAGAGCAACCGAAAATTTTGCCGCTCGAAGAAAGCAAACTTGCCAAAGAGACGGCATGAAGTTT
>CAMNEX010000119.1 GCA_946536825.1 uncultured Selenomonadales bacterium
GAATGCCGCCCTGTCACGGCGGAGGTCGTCGGTTCAAGTCCGATCCGGGTCGCCATTTTATTTCCCGAAAAAAAGTAAGCCTCGGTAGCTCAGTTGGTAGAGCAGGGGACTGAAAATCCCCGTGTCCGTGGTTCGATTCCGCGCTGAGGCACCATTAATGAAAATTCAAAGCTCGCTTCGGCGGG
This sequence comes from uncultured Selenomonadales bacterium, assembly GCA_946536825.1. Lineage (GTDB taxonomy): Bacteria > Bacillota > Negativicutes > Selenomonadales > Selenomonadaceae > Quinella. The sequence goes on from CAMNEX010000119.1 coordinate 186, forward strand.
CTTTTTTCGTTGACAATCTGCGCGGGCGATATTAAACTGATAAAAATCACGGAGGTGAATATTTTTTTGACAATAGATGAAAAAATTTTTGAGGAGCCTGAAGGCGAAGATTGGGTCGAAGCAAATTTAAGCGAAAAGCGTCGGGCGGCGTTGGAAAAATTCGCAGAAAAAATCGGCGTGAAATTTTCGCACATTAAAACGCTGGACGTTGCCTTGACGCATAAATCCTACGCCAATGAATTCGAGCCGCGCATAAAATACAACGAACGCTTAGAATTTTTGGGCGACGCGGTTTTGGGCTTGGCGGCGGCAACTTATCTTTTCGAGCACTTCACGCATTTAAAAGAAGGCGAACTCACCAAAACGCGGTCGGGCATTGTTCGCCAGTCAACGCTAACACGCGTGGCAAAAAAAATAAATCTCGGCAATTTGCTGTTGTTGGGACCCAGCGAATTTGCCTTAGGACGCAATCGCGATTCAAATCTTGAAGACGCTTTGGAGGCGGTTATCGGCGCGATTTACCTTGACTGCGGTTGGGAAGTTGCCCGCGATTATGTTTTTCGCCAATTTTCTCCCGAATTTGAGCGCGTCAAAGTTACGGGCATTCCGAAGGATTATAAAAGCAAGTTGCAGGAAATTATTCAGAAGAAAAATCCTTCGCCGAAACTCACTTACGCGGATTTAAATTCGAGCGGTCCGGATCATATGAAAACTTTTGAGTCTGCGGCGTTGATTGACGGGAAAATTTTCGGGCGCGGTATCGGACACAGTAAAAAAGCCGCCGAGCAAGAAGCTGCCAGAGCGACTTTGCGAAGAATCGGCGAACTTAATTAAAAATTGTCCCAGGCGTTCGCGACGTGCTTGCCGATAATCATTTTAACTTTGTCAACAGGAAAGGGAACTTCGTATTCGTCGAAGTAGCCAATCTCGACAATCTTGGCTTGTGTAACGTCGTTATTTCTTCCGACAGGCACGTCGACAATATCACCGACCGAAAGAGTTTCGTCCTCGGTGCGGTAGCTGTACGGTTTATAATTTCCTTTGAACTGAACCTTGCAGAAAATATATTTATCTTGGGCAGAAACAATTTCGGCGGGAGTCGGCAAGAAAATTTCTGCCGTCAAGTCACTGACAAAATTTTTGAGCACTGCGGCAAAATTCACAACGCCCGGCAAAAAGTTTTCGCCGTAAGGCGCGGAAATGTTTTCAATCGAGCCGTCATGACGAACGAGCTCGATTTTTATTTGCGCGGGATAATTTAAATCGGTTTTAATTTCGTCGGTCGCAAGATTGTCAAAAAAATCTTCTGCGGCGTCGAAAATTGTTTCTTCGGAGGAGCCTAAAAGATAAATGTGTTTAGCTTGAGTGTAAGCATTTTTTTTATCAAGCGTCAAAATCTTTTCGCGGCGGTCGATTGTCATCTGTTCGGAAATTTCGTAGCCGATCGCCGATTCGCGAGAATAATTCAACGTAATTTTCTCAAGCTGTTTACGGTCGACAAAGCCCATTTCGGGAATCACCTTGTCGAGCCAATCCATAAAGCGCAACCAATTTTCGGGATAATCATTGGAACCGTATCCGCGATAAATCTTCCTGCCGTGTTTGAAAATCAATTCCCATTGCGTTCCGTCCAAAATGTTATTGTTGCTGTAGTCTTTTTCCCACGAAAAAATTTCCAGCGCGTCAAGTTCTTTAAGGCATTCGTCGGAAACTTCGACGGCGGGCGATTTTTTTTTGTCGACTTCAAGGAGACCGTTGCGCAGAATTTTATAAGAAATATTTTTTGTCCCGATAAAAATTTCAACCGTCTTGTAGCCGCCGAAATAGCCGCCAATCGTGAATTTTATATATTTAGCCATTTACTCAATCTCCCACAAAAATTCCACCGTATCGGACGCTTTAATTTCTTCGGGCTGAAAATCGAACGAATTTTTTTCGACGGCGGCACATTCTTCGCAGATAATTTGCTCGCGGCGAATGTCAATTTCAGTCCACGAATAATTTATATCAAGGAGCTTGCCGAGTTTGACTTTCGACGCCGTGCAGAGAATTCTTGCCTTGCGGCGGGCGTCTCTCGCGGCGGATCTCAAAATTTCGTCGTTGAAGGCGTCAATATCCTTTATCGTGAACGCGATTGAAATTTTCGGCTGTGACAGACAACTTGCAATGGTATCGACTGCCGCGTTGAGTTTTTTATTGTCGAAGTCAAAAGTCATCTTTAAATCATGCCGGCATTCAAAGCCGATAAAAATTTGGCGATAGCGTTTGGAATTGCCTTCCCTGTATTCTTCGTTTTCGTAAATCGAGCGCACATTGAAATTGACGGTCTTTAGATTGTCGGCTTTGAAACCCGCTTCGACAATCGCCTCGCGGAGCATTTCGAGTTGTTGACTGCCGATTTTCACGGCGGCGGAGTATTCTTTATTCTGCGCGGTCAAAGTCAGCGACAGGACAACTAGGTCGGGAGTCTGCGCGGCGCGTCCGATGCCTTTAATGCGAATTCTGCCTTTTTCTTCCCAAAAATTTTTCTCTGATATTTCTTCCGGCACGATATTTTTTTCTGCAGTCATATTTTCTTCCGTCATAAAAATCACTCCCAAAAATTTTTCGCGCCGTAAAAGTTCAACAAAAAAAATTTCCCCCCTGCCGATTTGCGCAGAGCGGGAAATTTTTTTATTCAAGCGTCATGGCTATTTCGTCGCAGTTGGGGAATTTCGGACACTCAATGCATTCCTTCCAAATTTTATGCGGCAAAGATTCTTTGGTCGTCAATTCAAAGCCGAGCGATTTAAAAAATTCGGGGCGATAAGTCAGCGTAAAAAATTTTTTGACTCCGACGGCGCGTCCTTCCTCCAAAAGTTTTTTGACGATAGCCGAGCCGATACCTTGTCTCGAAAAGTCGGGGTGAACTGCCATTGAACGAACTTCCGCCAATTCATTCCACGTCAAATGCAACGCGCCCACGCCGACAATTTTTTTTGACTCGTCCTGAGCCACGACAAATTCTCTTAGTGTTTCGTAAAGGACATTATGCGGCTTGGGGAGCATGACGCCTTGCGCCGCGTAGCCCGCGATTAAATTATAAATCTCGTCCACATCGGCGAAAGTCGGTTTGCGATAAACAAACATTTAAAGCACCTGCAATTTATCTTTTAAAATTTCAACAGTTTTTTTCACGCCTGAACGCGTATCGTCTTTTGGCGTCCAACCCAAGCCGCGCAGTTTTTTGTTGTCCATAATCGCATTAACCGCCTTTGAAAAACCTTTTGCTTGAGTTTCGTCGGGAAGTTCAAAGACAACTTTTTTACCTGCAAGGGAACTTATATACTCGGTAATTTCGCGCAGGGAAAGAATTTCGCTTGAGTCGGCGACGTTGTAAGCCGCGCCGCTTTTGCCCTTCAGCAAGCAGTAAAAAATCCCGCTCACGCAATCCGCGCCGTAACAATATGAAAATCTCGGCAAGCCTTTGCTTTTCAAAACAATATTCTCGCCGCGCACGCCGTTCATAATGAATTCGCTCATGGCTTTGGAATCGTCAAGGCGCATTGTCGCCCCGTAAATTCGACTCAATCGCGGAATCACAATGTCCATATTATGCTGGCTGATATAAGCCTGGCAAAGAGCTTCGCCGGCGCGCTTGCTTTCGGGATAACCTGCGCGGAGGGTGTTGCAGTCAATGTAGCCGCAATAATTTTCGTCGAAAATATCCTCGTCGTGCAAAGCCTTGCCATAAATTTCGACGCTGGAGACGAAAACGAAGCGTTCAATATTATTCCTGCGCCCGAACTCTAAAAGGTTATACGTGCCTAAAATATTCGTTGTCATCGTTCCGACGGGGTCCGTCGAGTAAAGGAGCGGGTGCGTATTGCTCGCGGCGTGAATTATAAAATCGACGGGGAAATCTTTTTCAATCGGCTCGTTGACATTGAGCTTGACGAATTCAAAATTTTTATCGCCGAGATAGTCGGCAAATCTTTCCGCGGCAATTTTCTCGTTGCGCCCCGCCGCGAAAATTTTTGCGTTGAGATTATCTTCGCGATTTTTTTTCATAAGGACATCGACAAGCACCGTGCCGATAAGTCCGCTCGCACCGGTGAGGAGCAAATTTTTCTTCGACAATTTCTCCCACGGCAAATTTTCATTAGCAATGGAATTTATATCCGCGTCGTAAATTTTGTGTTTGATATACATTGTGCCACCTCATTTAAGCCACTCGGTTTTCTTCGCGGCGAGCAACGCCTTAAAAAGTTCAATGTCCTCAACCGTCGTGATTTTTATATTTCTGTCGGAGCCGCTAGCAAAATAAAGCGTTTCGCCCAAATCAACCATCATTGTATTGACGTAGGAGGAACCGTAAA
>CAMNEX010000120.1 GCA_946536825.1 uncultured Selenomonadales bacterium
TACGGCGCGTTCATTGACGTGGGCGGCGTTGACGGGCTTGCGCATATTTCCGACCTTTCTTGGGAGCGCGTAACTCAACCTTCGGACGTTCTCAAAGTCGGCGAGGAGATTGATGTTTTCGTTAAAAATATCGACCCCGAAACGCACAGAATTTCCCTTTCAATCAAGCAAACTCAACGCGATCCGTGGCTCGATAAAGCCGAACAATTCAAGGAAGGCGAATATATCGAAGGCAAAATTGTTAAGCTCGCGAAATTCGGCGCGTTCATGGAAATTGAGCCCGGCTTTGACGGCTTGATTCCTATGGGCGAACTCAGCGACCGCAGTATCGGAAATGCGGACGAGGCTGTTGCCGTCGGCGACATTGTCAAGGTTAAAGTTTTGCGTATCGACCTCAAGCGCAAGCGCATTTCCCTTTCGATTAACCGCGCCCGCCGCGAAACTAACAACGCAAAATTCAGACGTTATCAGTCCGAAGCGGCAGTTGAGCCCGCTAAAGTTGAGAAGGCTCCCGAAGTCGAGACAGCTCCCGAAGCTGAAGCCGAGAAGGCTCCCGAAGAATAATTTAAAACAGACTCCCGCAAATTTAAAAAGAGGCTTTGTTCCCGCGCAGGGTTCAAAGTCTCTTTTGATTTTATTTGTTCGTCCGCTTGTTATAAAAAATGTATTGCTGGAGAATGCCCGCGTTCTTGCCGAAAACTTCAAAGATATTTTCGCCGTGAAAATCTTCGTCAATCGCTCGCTTAATCCAAACGTCGACAGGAGCGCGGTCGACGCGATGATAAGCAAACAGCGCGACGCAATTTGCAACCTTGTCGCCGACGCCGCGAATTGTTTTAAGTTTCTCGACAAGTTCCTCGTCCGAAAAATTTTTCAGCGCGGTTAAATCAATCGCGCCGCCCGAAATTTTTTCCAACGCGTCTTTAATATAATTTTTCCGATAAGCAAGCCCAAGCCCCGTTAAATCGTCAAGCGTCGCGAAAGAAATTTCTTCAAGGCGCGGGAAAAGATTTACTTCGCCGACACGCCGACCGAATCTCGCGCAAATTTTTTCTACCGAACTCCTGATTGCCGGAATATTTTTCCGCTGGCTGATTATGAAACTTACCAGCATTTCAAAGGGCTCCTGCTTTAAAATTCTTATCCCCGCGCCGAAATTTGTCGCGTCGTGCAAAATCTTTTCGTAAGGCTTGCCCGTCGCAAAATTCTTGATGTCGCGCCGTATTTCGGAGTAATTCGTTTCCAAATCAAAATAATTTTTCCAGACGCGCTCCCAATCCGCCGCCGAACAATCAGCCTCAAAAATATTTTCGCCGCGCTTGCCAATGTGCAAAATATTTTCCCCGACAATAAATCTGAACAGCCCCGGCTCAATTTCCTTGGGGCGGAAACATTGCCCGCTGTCGACGATTTTTTTCAAGTCGAAGTCGTCATTAATTTTAATTTCCACGGCACAACCTCCCGAAAACTTTCTTGACGACCTGCGCGGAAACGTCACTGCAAATTTCAACTTCGCCGAAATTTTTCATTAAAACCCAGTTGACGACGCCGCCGACAGTTTTTTTGTCGCGAAAAGTCACGTTGTAAAGTTTATCGGCATCAAGCCCCGCGCAGTCGGTGACCATGTCGAATTTTTTTATCAGATTTTCCAAGCGCAAAACATTTTCCGCGGAAGTTTTTCCGAGCTCCGCACTAATCAGAGCCGCGCCGAGCATACCGACCGCAACCGCCTCGCCGTGACGATATTTTTTGTAGTGTGTTTCCTCCTCAATCGCGTGCGCCGCCGTGTGTCCGAAATTTAAAATTCTGCGCAGTCCGGATTCTTTTTCGTCCGCGCTGACGACCTTCGCTTTAATCTCGCAGGAACGCTTGACGACGTGCGCCAGAATTTTCAAATCGCTTTGCAGAATTTTTTCGGCGTTATCCTCAAGGTAAGTGAAAAATTTTTCGTCGCTGATCACGCCGTATTTTACGACCTCGCCGAGTCCGGATTTTATTTCGCGTTCGGGCAACGTCTTCAGAAAATTTAAATCGATAAAAACGGCTCGCGGCTGATGAAACGCGCCGATTAAATTTTTGCCCAGCGCGTGATTGACGGCAGTTTTGCCGCCGACACTCGAATCAACCTGCGCAAGCAAAGTCGTCGGAATTTGAATCAGCGGAATGCCGCGCATAAAAGTCGCCGCCACGAAGCCTGCCAAATCTCCGACTACGCCGCCGCCCAAAGCAATCACGACAGATTTTCTATCAAGCCCGAATTCAATCGCCCGCGTGTAAAGTTTCTCCGCCTCGCGCAAATTTTTGGACGTTTCGCCGTCGGGAATAAACGCGACTTCGTAAGAAATTTTCTGCGCGTCAAGGCTGTCGGCGATTTTTTTATCGAAAATATTTTCCTGCGTGACAATTAAAGTCTTGCGCGTGAATTTTTTATCGGAAATGAATTCGCCGACGCCGCTCAAAATATTTTCGCCGATAAAAATTTCATAGCTCGCCGCGCCGAGATTCACAAAAACTTTTTCCATAAGCTCAACTCCCAATCAACTCCCAAACTGCCGCAAATGCCTGCAAATGTCGTCGATAATTTGAATCGGCGACCAATCTGTCGTATCAATTTGATAATCTGCGCGGTCGTAAAATTTTTTTCGCTCCGCCAAAAGTTTTTTAATCGTCTCAAGGCGTTCGTTGCCGCCGCCGTCCAAAACAGGACGTTCGCCGCGCCGCGCAGTTCGCTTAAAAATTTCTTCCGGCTCGGTCGTCAAGCAAATCAATACGCCCGAACTTTTTAGCAGATTGAGATTTTCTTCGTTCTTAATCGTGCCGCCGCCCGTCGCTATGACAAGTCCGCGGCGTTCGCTGAGTTCCTTAACTGCCGCCTTCTCAAGTGCGCGGAAATGTTCTTCGCCGTAACGTTCAAAAATTTTCGGGATTGAAAGCCGCGTTTCCTCCTCAATTTTTTTGTCAATGTCAACAAACGGTCGCCCCAACTTTATCGCCAAAAGTTTGCCCAGGCTCGTTTTGCCTGTCCCCATAAAGCCCGTTAAAATTACGTTGTCCTTCATAAAAATTTCCTCACAAACAAAAATCTTTAGCCAATCGCTCGCGATAATTTTTTAAGTTGGCAAGGGTATCGCAAAGCGCGTCGCCGCCGAATTTCTCAACAAAGGCGTCAGCCGTGACGATAGCCGCCATTGCCTCGCCGACAACTTGCGCCGCCCAAATCGCGCAGGTGTCCGAACGTTCTTTACTTGCCGTCGTCGGAGTTTTCGTAGCAATGTCAACCGTCCCAAGCGGTTTCATCAAAGTCGGAATCGGCTTCATTGCGGCGCGAATAATTAAATCCTCGCCGTTTGTCATGCCGCCTTCAAAGCCGCCCGCGCGATTTGTTTTGCGGAAAATTTTTCCGTCGCCAATAAAAATTTCGTCGTGAACTTCGCTACCGAGTTTTGAGGCGTTGGCAAAACCGTCGCCGAGTTCAACCGCCTTTATTGCCTGAATCGACATGAACGCCGCCGCAAATTTCGCGTCCAATTTTTTATCCCACTGAATATGACTGCCCAAACCCGCGGGGACGCCCGAAATTTTTATCTCGAAAATGCCGCCGACCGTATCGCCCGCCGCCTTTGCCGCGTCGATACGATTTTTTATTTCCGTCGCGTCCGTGACTCCGCCGACGCTCAAAACTTTGCCGAAAATTTCCACGCCGCAATTTTTAAGAAAAATTTTGCACAAAGCCCCCGCGGCAACGCGCATTGTCGTTTCGCGAGCACTTGACCGCTCCAAAATGTCGCGAACGTCCGAGCGGGCATATTTTGCCGCGCCCGTTAAATCGGCGTGACCGGGGCGGGCATTCGTAACTTTTTCGCCAAAAGGAATTCCCTCCGCGCTCATTTTTTCCCGCCAATTTTCCCAATCGCGATTTTCAACGCTTAAAGTTATCGGACTGCCGAGCGTCTCGCCAAAACGAATCCCCGATAAAAATTCGACGCAATCGCTTTCGATTTTCATACGCCCGCCGCGCCCGTAGCCGCCTTGCCGACGCTTAAGCTCCGAGTTGACGAATTCGCTTGAAACTTTGACGCCCGCAGGTAAACCCTCCAAAATGCAAACGAGCCGCGGACCGTGACTTTCGCCGCCGCTTATGTATCTGACGCCCATAAATTTTCCCCTCCAAAAAAATAAACCGCAAAACTTAACGCGGTTATTATATCATTTGAAATTTTTTTGTCACTAAATCCTAAACGGGCGGCTTTTTTATTTTCAACATTGCAGGATAAGCCGCGAAGTTGTAAAATTTGCCGAGCGTAAAAATTTTTTGAGGTGATTAATTTGGAATATGAAGCAGTTATCGGATTGGAAATTCACAGCGAGTTAAAAACTGCGACAAAAATTTTCTGCGGTTGCGCAACGACTTTCGGCGCGGAGCAAAATACTCACGT
>CAMNEX010000121.1 GCA_946536825.1 uncultured Selenomonadales bacterium
CCGAAATGCGGCGGTCATGCTCACCGCGAAACCGATACTATGGACACGTTTATTTGTTCAAGTTGGTACTACATGCGCTACGCCGACCCGCATAACGATAAATTGCCCTTCGACCGCGACAAGGTGAATTATTGGAATCCCGTCGATCAATATATCGGCGGCATTGAACATGCGATTTTGCATTTGCTTTACTCCAGATTTTTTACCAAAGTTTTGCGCGACGCTAAACTTTTGGATTATGACGAGCCGTTTTCAAATTTGTTGACGCAAGGCATGGTTATCAAAGACGGCGCGAAGATGTCGAAGTCCCTGGGCAATGTCGTTTCGCCCGAAGAAATTATCAGCAAATACGGCGCGGATACTGCAAGATTATTTATCCTGTTCGCCGCGCCCGTCGAGCGCGATTTGGATTGGAGCGACGAAGGCGTTCAAGGCTCGTTCAGATTTTTAAATCGGGCCTGGAGAATTCTCAACATTTTCTCCGACGCGATTAAAGCCGGAGCCGATAATTATTCCGCGCAGATTTTGACGGACGAAGAAAAAATTCTCCGTCGCACTTTGCACAAGACAATAAAAAAAGTCACGGAAGATATCCGCGACCGCTTCGCCTTCAACACGGCGATAAGTGCTTTAATGGAATTGGTCAACGCAATGCACGCCTTCCAAGATAAACCGATTAATCCGAATTTGGCGCGTGAACTTGCAAGAAATCTTTTGCTTATGCTTGCGCCGTTCGTGCCGCACATTTCCTCCGAGTTATGGAGCAAATATTTTGCAGGCGACGTCCACAAGCAGAGCTGGGCAACGTATGACGCCGAAGCGATTGTCGAAGAAGAAATTGAGATTGTCATACAGATTAACGGCAAAGTCCGCGAGCATGTGAAAATTCCCGTCGGCTTGACTAAAAATGATTTGGAAAAACTCGCTCCGACCTTGCCGCGAGTTTCCGATTTGACGGCGGGAAAAAATATCGTCAAGATTATCGCCGTCCCGAATAAGCTGATTAATATCGTCGTCAGATAAAATTTTGCAAAAAAATTTATCCCCTCCCAAAATCGGAAGGGGATTTTTTTATAAAACTTTGTAAGTAAGCGTCGTGTTGCCAATTAAAATTTTATCGCCGTCTTTAAGTTCGCAACTGCTGATCGGCTTTTTATTGACGAGCGTCCCATTGAGGCTACCTGCGTCGTGCAAAATATGCCTGTGGCGTTCGTAGGAAATGTAAGCGTGAATTCTTGACGCGCCGTCGTCATCTAAGACAAAATCATTGGTCTCTTTGCGACCGAGATAAATTTGTTTTTCGCCGCAAATAACCTCCGCCGTTTTGAAATCGCTTATAACTGCCAAATTGTATTCAATTTTCCGCGTCGGCGAAATGCGCATTGTCTTAATAATTTTTGTCTTGTCGGCAATGATTGTATCGTCGGTATCTTTGCCGCCGGAATTTTGAATCAGCGTTTGTGACAGCACGTCATTTTCAAGATTAATCGTGTCGACTTCCTGATTGACTTCGTCGACGTATGCGGATTCAATGACAATGGCGTTGTCGCCGTCCGACATTTTTTTTATCTTGACGGAAAGTTCGCCGTCCATGAAACAATTTTCGCGAATAACTTTGCGTTCAACCGCCTCATGCAGAGCTTTTATCAGCCGCGCCGCGCTTAGCCTGTAACAATCTTCCTCGCAAAGATAAATCGTGTAAGAATTCGGAACGAGCCTGTCTTTAGTTTTTTGTTTGGCGACTTCGCGCTCAAGTGCTTTTATAAGTTCGTTGGGATTGACTTCGCCGCGTCGCTGAAAAAGATTCGCCAACTGTCCGCTTATCACGCTTGCAAAATTCAAGTTTGTCGCCTCCTTAAAAATATTATAACACAGAATAAACGACATCACGCTTGCGAGATTCAAATTAAAATTGTCTGAAAGATTATAACACATTTCATACAAAAAAACACTCCCCGATAAAATTATCGGAGAGTGTCTTTTTATTGTCGAGAAATTTTTAAACCAGTTCAATAAGAACCATAGGGGCGGCATCTCCGCGGCGGGGCGCAAGTTTCAAGATTCTGGTATAACCGCCTGCGCGTTCGCTGTATTTGCCGGGAATTTCTTCAAAAATTTTATGAACAACGTCGACATCCGCGACGAGATTAATTGCTTGACGACGTGCGCTCAAGTCTCCGCGTTTTGCGAGCGTGACAACTTTTTCCGCGAATTTGCGAAGTTCCTTTGCACGCGCCTCCGTGGTTTCAATGCGCTCGTATTTGAAAAACGCGCTGAGAAGACCTTTAATCAAGGCTTTGCGTGCGCCCGAATTCCTTCCGAGTTTTCTGTAACTCATTAAGTTTCCTCCTTCCCGCGAAATTTATTCTTCCATAAAGCCGGCATTATGATTTTGATTTTGTTCCGGCTTAAAGGAAACGCCGAGAGCTTCCATTGTATTTTTTATTTCTTCAAAAGATTTTCGACCGAGGTTGCGAACCTTCATCATTTCTTCTTCGGTCTTGTCGGCGAGGTCGGCGACAATGTGAATGCCGGCTCTCTTGAGGCAATTTGTTGAGCGAACGGATAATTCCAGCTCTTCAATAGGTTTGGCGAGATTTTTATCCAGCGTTATTGCAACTTCGTCATCGTTTTGTTCCTTAACGGCAACTTCGTTATCTTCTTCCACTTCATCAACCGCAATGCCATCCATATTCTGGAAAAGTTTCATGTGCGCGATTAGAATTGCCGCCGCCTTTGAAACGGCTTCTTCAGGGCGAAGAGTGCCGTTTGTCCAAACTTCCAGCGTTAATTTGTCGAAGTCCATTTCATTGCCAACGCGAGTATCTTGAACTTCGTAATTGACGCGCAACACCGGCGAGAAAATTGAATCAATGGGAATTGTGCCGATTATGTCATCGGGATTTTTATTTTTCTCCGCCAAATCGTAGCCGCGTCCGGTGCGTGCAGTCATTTCAATTTTGATCTTGCCGGTTTCGTTGAGCCAAGCAATATGCAATTCGGGATTTAAAATCTCAATGCTGGGGTCGCACTCAATATCGGCGGCAGTGACTTCGCGGCGTCCGCCATTATGGACACCGGATTTAATTTCCTCCGCAACGTCAACATCAATGCGCAAATTGTAAGTTCTCGGCGGCATTGAAGAGACTTGCGCGAAAGGCATATGTTGCTGATTTGAATCGTCGTCAATCTTCAAGCAAAGCTCTTTGATATTGAGGACAATATTTGTCACGTCTTCGCGAACGCCCGGTATCGTCGAAAATTCGTGAAGTACACCGTCAATCCTAATCGACGTGACCGCTGCGCCATCCAATGAGGAAAGAAGCATACGGCGCAAACTGTTGCCGATTGTTATGCCGTAACCGCGTCCGAGCGGCTCGCAAATAAATTTCCCGTAATTTCCGTCGTCGCTGACCTCAACCAATTCGATCTTCGGCGGCTTTTGATTTTCGTTCTTTTCGTTGTCAGTCATTCAAGAAATCCGCTCCTTTCACAGAAAAAAATCTGTAGGAATCTCGAATTATCTGGAGTACAACTCAATGATAGACTGTTCATTAACGGGAATATCGCTAATGTCTTCGCGGGTCGGGAAACGAGTAACAGAACCTTTAAGATTAGCCTGATTTGAATCAAGCCACGGCGGCGCACTCAAAGCGTTGTTGACTTCCTTAATCGCCTTGAAAACTTCCTTGCCTTGACTTTTTTCGCAGACTTCCACGACGTCGCCGACTTTGACGAGCGCGGAAGGAATATCAACGCGCTTGCCGTTTATTGTAATGTGTCCGTGGCGGACGAATTGACGAGCCTGGCGGCGGGTATTCGCAAAACCCATACGGAAGACTACGTTATCAATGCGGCGTTCCAACAAAATCAAAAGATTTTCGCCCGTGACGCCCGGCATTTTTTTAGCCTTTTCGTAGTAGTTTCTGAATTGACGCTCAAGGACGCCGTAAATAAATTTTGCTTTTTGTTTTTCTTTAAGCTGCAAGCCATACTCGCTGACTTTGCGGTTAGCGCGTTGTTGCTGATGTTTTTTCTCGCTAATTTTGCGTGAACGACCGATAACCGCCTGTTCAATTCCGAGTGCGCGGCAGCGTTTTAAAGCGGGAGTTCTATCGATTGCCATTTAATGCACCTCCAAATTAAACTCTTCTGCGTTTCGGCGGACGGCAGCCGTTGTGCGGAATAGGCGTCACGTCTTTAATCATGTTGACTTCAAGCCCCGTCGCCTGAAGCGAACGGATAGCCGCCTCGCGTCCTGCGCCCGGTCCCTTAACGTAAACTTCAACCTGTTTCAAGCCGTGTTCCATAGCCGCCTTTGCAGCAGTTTCAGCCGCCATCTGCGCGGCAAAAGGTGTGGATTTGCGCGAGCCTCTGAAACCGAGTCCGCCGGCAGACGCCCA
>CAMNEX010000122.1 GCA_946536825.1 uncultured Selenomonadales bacterium
CGCAAACTCAAAGCGGAGAATGAAGAATTAAAAAAGATTCACAAGCAGTAAAGGAGTTTTTGTTTCAATGATTAAGGAAGCCATTGTTAAAATCGTGAACAAGGGGGATTTGACTTACGACGAGGCGTTTGCCGTTATGAACGAAATCATGAGCGGCGAGACGACTCCGACACAAAACGCGGCGTTTTTGTCCGCGCTGTCGACGAAAAACGCTCGCGCCGAAACTACCGACGAAATTGCGGGTTGCGCGGCGGCAATGCGTGCACATGCGACGGCAGTCGAAACGAACATGGAACTTTTTGAGATTGTCGGGACGGGCGGCGATAATTCGCAGAGTTTTAATATCTCGACGACCTCGGCAATAATCGCGGCGGCGGGCGGTATGAAGGTTGCAAAACACGGAAATCGCGCTGCCTCGTCGAAATGCGGAGCCGCGGATTGTCTGGAAGCTCTCGGCGTCAACATAAATCAAACGCCTGAAAAATGCATTGAGCTCCTTAACAAAGTCAGCATTTGTTTTTTCTTCGCGCAGAAATATCACAGCTCAATGAAATACGTCGGCGCGATTCGTCGGGAGCTGGGTTTCAGGACGGTTTTTAATATCCTCGGTCCTTTGACCAATCCCGGCAAGCCTTCAATGCAAATTCTCGGCGTTTATGATGAATATCTCGTCGCGCCGCTCGCGCAGGTTTTGATAAGTCTCGGCGTCAAGCGCGGCATGGTTGTTTACGGGCGCGATAAACTCGACGAATTTTCTTTGAGTGCGCCGACTTCCGTTTGCGAAATTAAGGATGGCTGGATTAAAAATTTTGTCATTGCGCCCGAAGATTTTGGCTTTGTGCGTTGCAATCGGGAAGATTTGCGCGGCGGCAATCCCGAAGAAAATGCGCAGATAACGCTTGCGATTCTGCGCGGCGAAAAGGGGCATAAAAGAAACGCCGTCCTGCTGAATGCGGGCGCGGCTCTTTACATCGGCGGCAAGGCGGAGAGTTTCAAAGCGGGCATTTCCCTCGCGGCTGAACTTATCGACAGCGGCAAAGCACTTGACACGCTGAAAAAATTCGTCGTCGTCAGTCAAGAGGCGCAGTCATGACGATACTTGATAAAATTGCCGAGCGGACAAAAATTCGCGTCGCACAATACAAAGAAAAAATTTCGTTCGCCGAAATAAAACAGCAAGCGTTATCCCTGCCGCGTGGAAATTTTGCCTTTGAAGCCGCGCTGAAAAAATCGGAGCTTTCTTTTATTTGCGAGTGCAAAAAGGCGTCGCCGTCAAAAGGGCTAATCGCCGAAAATTTTCCTTATCTTGACATTGCCAAAGAATACGAAGCGGCGGGCGCAGATTGCCTTTCGATTTTGACCGAGCCGGAATTTTTCTTGGGTGACGATAAATTTTTGTCGGAAATTTCCGCGCAGGTTACAATTCCCTGCTTGAGAAAAGATTTTGTAGTTGATGAGTACATGATTTATCAGGCAAAAATTTTGGGCGCGAGTGCGCTGCTTTTAATCTGCGCGATTCTCGACGATGAGCGGCTGAAAAATTTTATCGCGACTTGCGACGCGCTCGGTTTATCGGCTTTGGTTGAGGCGCATGATGAAGGCGAAATCAAGCGGGCAATAAGTTGCGGCGCGAGGGTTATCGGCGTGAACAATCGCAACTTGAAAGATTTTTCTGTTGACATGGACAACGCAAAAAAACTTCGGGAGCTTGTGCCGCGTGAAATAATTTTCGTGTCGGAAAGCGGCGTTCAATCGGCGGAGGATATAAAAAAAATTCGCGAGCTCGGAGCCGACGCGGTTTTAATCGGCGAAGTTTTAATGCGAGCCGCCGATAAAAAATCCAAACTCAACGAATTGCAGGGAATTTCATGAGCAAAATAAAATTCTGCGGGCTGAAAACTTTGGACGATATTTTTTTCGCCAATGAACTTTTGCCCGAATATGTCGGCTTTGTCTTCGCGCCGAAGAGTAAAAGATTTATTGCGCCCGCGCAGGCTAAAAAATTCCGCGGCGCATTGTCCGAAAAAATTTTGGCGGTCGGAGTGTTCGTCAATGAAAAGCTCCCGATTGTCGCCGAACTTCTGAACGCGAGCATTATCGACGCGGCGCAACTTCACGGCGACGAAGACGACATTTATATTAAAAATCTGCGCGGCATGACGAAGAAAATTATAATCAAGGCATTTCAAATTAAAACAGCAGAAGATATTACGGCGGCGGAGAAAAGCCTCGCCGATTTTATTTTGGCTGATTCGGGCGCGGGCGGCGGCAAAGTTTTCGATTGGAGCCTTGTAAAAAATTTGAGCCGCGAATATTTTCTGGCGGGCGGTTTAACTCCCGAAAATGTCGGCGGTGCGATAAAAATTTTAAAGCCGTTCGCAGTCGATGTAAGTTCGGGCATTGAAACCGACGGCAAAAAAGATTTTAATAAAATGGCAACCTTCGCGGAGGTTGTGCGGAGGGAAAATTTATGACGAATAAAAAAGGACGTTTCGGAATTTACGGCGGGCAATATATTCCCGAAACGCTGATGAACGCCGTAATTGAACTGGAGGAGGCTTACAATCGCTTTAATGACGACGAAAATTTTAATCGCGAACTCGACGAACTTTTTAAAAATTACGCGGGGCGTCCGTCAATGCTTTACTTCGCAAAAAAAATGACTGAAGATTTGGGCGGCGCGAAAATTTATCTCAAGCGCGAAGATTTAAATCATACGGGCTCGCACAAAATTAATAACGTCCTCGGTCAAGCGTTGCTGGCTAAGAAAATGGGCAAGACGCGATTAATTGCCGAGACGGGCGCGGGTCAACACGGCGTCGCGACCGCCACTGCCGCCGCGCTCATGAACATGGCATGCGTAATTTTCATGGGCGAGGAGGATACAATTCGCCAAGCTCTCAACGTTTACCGCATGAAACTTTTAGGCGCGGAAGTTATTTCCGTAAAGAGCGGGACGGGCACTTTAAAAGACGCCGTCAGCGAAACTTTCCGCGAATGGACGAACAGAATCAGCGACACGCATTATTGTTTGGGCTCGGTTATGGGTCCGCACCCTTTCCCGACAATCGTCCGCGATTTTCAAGCGATCATTTCCAAGGAAATTAAAAGTCAGCTCCTTGCGTTGGAAGGTCGGCTCCCCGACGCGGTTGTTGCCTGTTGCGGCGGCGGCTCCAATTCTATCGGAACTTTTTACAATTTCATTGACGATAAAAGCGTTCGATTAATCGGTTGCGAGGCGGCAGGCAGGGGCGTCGACACTTTCGAGACGGCGGCGACAATCGCCACGGGTAGAACGGGAATTTTTCATGGCATGAAGTCCTATTTCTGCCAAGACAAATACGGGCAAATTGCTCCCGTTTATTCAATTTCGGCGGGGCTTGATTATCCCGGCATCGGTCCGGAACACGCCTGGCTTCACGACAGCGGTCGCGCCGAATATGTCCCGATAACCGACGCCGAAGCTGTCGCGGCTTTTGAATATCTTTCGCGGACGGAAGGAATTATTCCCGCGATTGAATCGGCGCACGCAGTCGCCCACGTCATGAAAATCGCGCCGAGCATGGATAAAGAAAAAATTATCGTCATAACTCTTTCGGGGCGCGGCGACAAGGATTGCGCAAGCGTCGCCCGCTACAGGGGCGAAATTATCAACGAATAAATTTGTAAGCAGGAAACTAAAAAATCCCTCTCGACTTGAGAAGGATTTTTTTTTGACGATTAATTTTTCCGCGCGATTAAATATCGAACGAGCTCGCGCAGAAAATCCGCCTCGGTGCCGAAAATTTTTAAAGCGGCAATCGCCTCTTCAACCGCTTTTTGAGCAAGTTTTTTAGCCTCGGCGAGCGAAGTCAAGCTGACGTAAGTTGATTTATTATTTTTCGCGTCGGAGCCTGTCGTTTTGCCCAAAATTTTTTCGTCGCCCTCAACGTCAAGAATATCGTCGGTAATTTGGAAGGCAAGTCCGAAGGCTTCGGCGTAATTTGTCAGCGCGTTTAATTTTTCGTCGGGAGCTTGAGCCAACAACGCGCCCGAACGAATTGCCGCCCGAAACAATGCGCCCGTTTTACCCATGTGCATGAGCTTGAGCGTTGCCAAATCGATTTTAACTCCCTCCGAGCGCAAATCAATCACTTGACCGCCGACCATGCCCGCCGCGCCCGCCGCAATGCTTATTTCTTTCAGAACCGACAATAAAATTTCGTGCGGAACGTCTTTTTGTCTCAACGCGACTTCAAAAGCCAAAGTCAAAAGCGCGTCGCCGGCAAGAATCGCCATAGCCTCGCCGAAAACTTTATGATTGGTGAGTTTGCCGCGGCG
>CAMNEX010000123.1 GCA_946536825.1 uncultured Selenomonadales bacterium
GCAAAGACACTGTCGCCGAAATTCAAGCGGCGGGCTACAAGGCTGACGGTTTCGTCCTCAATATCGCCGACGAAGAATCGGTTAATGCGTTTGTGAAAAACGTTAAAGACAAATACGGCAAAATTGATGTTCTGGTCAACAACGCCGGCATTACTCAGCGCGTAACCGTCCACGACATGACGCTTGCCGATATGAAACGCATCTTTACCGTCAACATGTTCGGCACTTTCCTCATCACCAAAGCTGTTGTCGAAGTCATGAAGGAGAAAAAATACGGTCGTATCGTCAGCTTGTCCTCGGTTTCGGCAAAACGCGGCGGCGGCGTTTTCGGCGGTGTTCATTATTCCGCGTCGAAAGCTGCGCTCCTGGGCTTCAGCAAAAACTTGGCTCGCGAAGTTGCTGAATACGGAATAACCGTCAACTGCGTTTGCCCCGGCGCGATTAATACCGACATTCGCAAGAACATGAACGGCACCGAAGAAGACGACATTAAATTGGCGCAAGAAATTCCCATGAAACGTATCGGCGAAGTCTTTGAGGTTGCAGGTCCTATCGTCTTCCTCGCCTCCAAAGAAGCGGGCTATATTACGGGCGAAGACATTGACATCAACGGCGGCTCCCACATGGACTAAAAATTAATTAGTAATTAGGAATTGTAACTTTATTCTTCATTCATTCCTAATTTCTAATTGTTTTTAAGGTGGGAGGCTGATTAAATGACCGGTGAACAATTTGAGGCTTTGCTTGACGAATACCGCGCCAAAGATATTCATTTCCTGCACCTCAAGACGAATCTGAACGAATGGTTTTTCATTATCGACGACAGCTATTATTTGACTTATCGCGACGATAAAAAAGAAATCGTCGTGAGTTGGCTGGTTAAGCCCAAAGACGACAAGCACGAAGAATTTTATTTTTACAACACCAACAGCCGCGGCTTTAATCAGTGGTACGGCGATGTTATTCACGATTATGAAGAAATGGACGACAAGGAATTTTATCACGAGCCCTATTACGAAGATCTTTATATCAATTACATGAACGAAGAAGAAAAAGTTCCGCTGAAAGATTTTCTCGACGTCGTTCCGCGCACAGATTATAAAATTTTCGGCAATTTCCTTCTGTGCAACGAAATCGGTTCGGGCTTGGACAAGAAAGAATTGCCCTATAAGTCGGAGAATTCGACTATCGCCAATCAATTCAAATTTTGGCTCCGCATGGAAGACATTGTGCCTTTTAATTACGTTTTGCGCGACCCCGTCAAATTTCCCGCAATTAATCTCAGCGAAGTTGAAGAAATTATTCCAGCACATACGAACGTTCGCTTTGTCTTCGACGATGGCTCCGTTCGCGTGCTCAAACAAATTCTCGAAGATAAAAATTCATTAACTTAGCGGTCAAAAAATTTTTTTGTTGCAGATAAAAAAAGCCGTCCGAAATTTATCGGGCGGCTGATTTTTTTAGTATAATCGAACAAAAATTTTTGGGAGGTTAAAGATTTTGTACACGACATTTTTTATCAGTTTAATCGCCGCCGCAATTCTGACCTGCGCGGGCTCGTGGTGGATAGACAAACTTTATAGCAACAATTCGGAGTTGACTTTCCCCCAAAATATTTCAAATCGTGCCCGCCTTCGTCGCCCGATTTTATTTTTCGCGCTATCGGCTTTTATTTTCAAAATTTTATCGTCGACGACCGCGCCCGAAAATTTTTTCCTGACCGCGGCAATTTTTTTGCTCATGCTCATGACGTTCACCGATTTTGAACAGTATATGATTTTCGATGTAATGACTTTGCCCTTTGCGATAATCGGCGCGATTTACTCTTGGCAAATGCATTTAAATTTTCTCGACCAGATAATTGCGGCTTTAATCGGCGGCGGAGCTTTTTTACTTCTCGCGATAATTTCAAAGGGCGCACTCGGCGGCGGCGATATAAAATTAATTGCGGCGTTGGGCTTGTGGTTCGGTTGCGAAAAACTTTTAAGCCTCGTGTTAATTGGAGCAATCGCGGGCGGGCTCGCGGCGATTCTCCTGCTGATTATAAATAAAAAGAACCGCACAAGTTATTTTGCGTACGGTCCTTATTTTACGCTCGCGGCAATTTATTTTCTTCTTCTGAAGTAAAGCCACGCGATTATTATCACGCTGACGACGATAAACGCCGCGCTGAATTTATGTCCGACTTCCAAAAGATATTCCCAGTTGTCGCCGAGCAAAACGCCCGCGTACAAAATCAGCGCAGTCCACGGCAACGAGCCCGCGAACGTGTAGAATAAAAATTGTTTGAAATTCACGCGGGCAAAACCCGCCGGCAAGGATATAAACGTTCTGACAACAGGCAACATTCGGCTGAAAAACACGGCGCGTATTCCGTACTTGTCAAACCATTTCTGCGCCAAATCGACGTGGGATTTTTTTATGAAGAAATATTTCCCGTACTTGTCGACAAATTTTCTTCCGCCCGTCGCGCCCACGACGTAAGCGAAAATCGAACCCGCCATGCCGCCAATCATGCCCGCAATCATTGCGCCCGTAAAAGTCATTCGCTCCGCGCTGACTAAATAACCCGCGAATCCCAAAATCAATTCGCTCGGCACGGGTATGCACGCATTTTCCATTGCCATTAAAATCGCAACGGCGAAATAGCCCCACGAATCAATAAAAGTTAGAAAAGCCTGTGATATTTGCTCCAACTAAGCGGCTCCTTCCGTTTTAATCGAAGTCCTTAAAATCTTCGCCGTATCCATAATGCTCAATGACATAATCCAAATCTTTGTCGCCGCGCCCGCTCAAGTTCACGAGAATTGAACCTTTGCCCATTTCCTTGGCGCGACGCATTGCATACGCCAAAGCATGAGAACTTTCAAGCGCAGGAATAATTCCTTCGTAGCGACTGAGTTTGAAAAAGGCGTTGACTGCCTCCAAATCGCTCGCAATGTCGTATTTGACGCGCCCGACTTCGCGCAGGAAAGCATGCTCCGGACCGACGCTCGGATAATCGAGACCGCTTGCGATAGAATAAACCGGCGCGGGATTTCCGTTCGCGTCCTTTAACATAATGCTATCAAAGCCGTGCATGACGCCTTCGGTGCCGTAACTCATCGACGCGGCATGATCGCCCAAATTTTCGCCGCGCCCCAAAGGTTCCACGCCGACAATTTCGACAGGGTCATTGATAAACGGCAGGAAAAATCCGATAGAATTGGAACCGCCGCCGACGCAAGCCGTCACGACGTCAGGCAGGAAACCCATCATATCTTTGAATTGTTCGCGAGCTTCTTCGCCAACGACCATTTGAAAATCGCGCACAATCATCGGGAAGGGGTGCGGTCCGACTGCCGAGCCGATACAATAAATCGTCTCTTTGTAATTCTGCAGATAATCTTCAAAGGCGGCGTCGACAGCTTCTTTTAAGGTTTTGAGACCAGTTGAAACGGGCACAACTTTTGCGCCAAGAACTTTCATGCGGGCGACGTTGGGAGCCTGTTTGGCAATGTCGACTTCGCCCATGTAAATTGTACATTCAAGCCCGAAAAATGCCGCCGCCGTAGCCAACGCGACGCCGTGTTGACCCGCGCCCGTCTCCGCGATAATTCTTTTTTTGCCCATGAATTTTGCAAGCAAACCTTCGCCCATGCAGTGATTGAGTTTGTGCGCTCCCGTGTGATTTAAATCCTCGCGCTTGAGATAAATTTGACAGTTGCCGAGATAGCGGCTGAGTTTTTCGCAATGATAAACCGGCGTCGGACGCCCTTGAAACTCGCGGCGAATTCTGCGCAGTTCGTTAATAAATTGCGACGAGTGGCAGATTGTCAGATAAGCTTGAGTAATTTCCTCCATTGCGGGCACGAGTTGCGGGGGAAGATACGCGCCGCCGTAGCGACCGAAACGCCCATCTTCCGAGGGATATTTTTTTAAATAAGTTGCGTAATCCATTTTGAAACCTCCGAGTAAAAAATATTTCGCGTTCGATTAAAAACTACCGAATTTTCACGGGTGCCGAGGCACCCCACGTCGAATATTTTTTAGAGTAGGTTGCGTATCGCATTAAAAAAACCTCCTAAAAACAAAATACGCCGCATTATTCGGCGTAAGATAAATTAAATCCTTTCGTATATCAAATTTTTATTTTAACAGTAGTCTTGGTATTGGGGCGGCACTCGAAATCGCGCTCGGCAGGCAGAGAAATTTTTATAATAAATTTGTCATTGGGCTTTTGCTGATTCTCGAAGCTATCAGGGATTTTCGGCGGTTGCGGCGCGGCATTTTCAGCGGGTGGAGTTTCAGCGGGCGGATTTTCAGCGGGCG
>CAMNEX010000124.1 GCA_946536825.1 uncultured Selenomonadales bacterium
GTCAATTAGGGAATGGGGAAACTGCCATGTTGTAATTTCAAGTTCAAACAATGATATTGAAATTCGCATTGGAAAAGGCCTCACCTACGCGGGACATTTCATAACAGATGATATGGGAAATATTGTGGGATATTGAGGAGGAATTTGTCATGAAAAAAATTTTGTTGTCCTTAATATTGGCGTTGACGATTTTTCTTCCGATGACGGTTGAAGCGGCGGACGTTCCCGACTTTGTCGAAATTGGCGGCGGCAATGTTTATTTCAACAAGACAGACAGATCAAGCGACAGCGGTACGGTTTATGTTTTCAACGCGAGAAGTTTAAATGCGGATTTGAACAATGATTACGTCGCCAGATATATTAATCTTTTGACTAGCAGATATAATTTCGTGCAAGTCGGCTACGAGAAAAAGAAATGGAGTAGCAAAAGACTTCAACAGAATCGCCCGACCGAAACCTGGTATTTCAGATATACCGGCTCCAAAAATGTCGGGACTTTGTCCGGCAGTTGCAATCTTCGCATAAAAAGAACGCGGGAACTTGATAAAGGCGTCGTTTCGTTTGGAATTACGGTCGCTCCCGGATTGACTTTCGCAGGCAATTACGGCACGCCGAGACCTTCGGGCGGCAACGGCGAAAAAGAATGCATTGACTGTCGCGGTACAGGAAAATGTAGCACTTGCGGCGGCAGGGGCTATTATGATGTTGGTTACGATCATCCTTGCGGTGCTTGTCGTACAAGCGGCAAATGCATTTTCTGCAACGGCAGAGGTTACAGATAAAACATAAAATTTTGAGCAGGTGAAATTATTGGCAGAAATAATTCCGTTGTTGAGTAAAGCCCTGGGCGAGACAATTTACATGGTTATAATATCAATGGCAATCGCTTCGCTAATCGGCGTGCCGTTGGGGGTTTTGCTGCACACGACGGACAAGGGACAAATTTTAGAAAATATTTTTATCAATCAAACAATCGGCTCGGTCGTCAACGCGGTGCGTTCAATCCCGTTTATAATTTTAATGGTTGCGATAATCCCGCTGACCAGATTTTTAGTCGGCTCGGCGATAGGCACAACGGCGGCGATAGTTCCTTTGGTAATCGCGTCGATACCGTTTATCGGGCGGCAAGTCGAAACTTCGCTAAAAGAAGTTCCTTCGGGCTTAGTCGAAGCTGCTTTGGCAATGGGCGCGACGCCCGCGCAGATTATCACGAAAGTTTTATTGCCCGAAGCAATGCCGGGAATAGTTTCGCAGTTGACAACGGTAATAATCGCGCTTGTCGGAGAATCGGCAATGGCGGGCGCAATCGGCGGCGGCGGGCTCGGAGATTTGGCAATTCGTTACGGTTATCAGCGATTCAGACCGGAAATTATGTTAGCGACAGTCGTTGTACTGATAATTTTAGTTCAGCTTGTGCAGTTCGCAGGAAATACACTTGCCAAGAAATTGGATAAACGCTAAAAAAAATTCCCGCCGATTCGCAACGACGGGAATTTTTATTTTCCGTGATAATTTTCCTAAAAATTTAAAGTCCTGCTAATTTTCTCAAGACGTCGGCTTTGTCAATGCGCTCCCAAGGAAGTTCAACGTCCGTTCTGCCAAAGTGCCCGTAAGCCGAAGTTTGACGGTAAATCGGGCGGCGCAAGTCAAGCATTTTTATAATTCCCGCCGGGCGCAGGTCGAAATTTTTTTTAACAAGTTTTTCTATAAGTTCTTCGTCGACTTTTGCCGTACCGAAACTCTCGACGCGAATTGATACGGGATAAGCCACGCCGATTGCATAGGCAAGTTGAATTTCGCATTCGTCGGCAAGCCCCGCCGCCACGATATTTTTGGCGACGTAACGAGCCGCATAAGACGCGCTCCTGTCAACTTTTGTCGGGTCTTTTCCGCTGAACGCGCCGCCGCCATGACGCGCCCAACCGCCGTAAGTGTCGACGATGATTTTTCTGCCGGTCAAGCCGCTGTCGCCCTGCGGTCCGCCGATAACAAATTTGCCCGTCGGATTCACGAAATATTTTGTCTCGGCAGTCAAGAGTTCAGCCGGCACGACAGGTTTGACGACGTATTCAATCATATCTCTTTTTATTTGTTCGAGCGCGACTTCGGGATTGTGTTGCGTGGAAATGACAATCGTATCAACCGCGACAGGCTTGCGCCCTTCGTAAGCAACGGTGACTTGAGTTTTTCCGTCGGGGCGCAGGTAATCGACTTCGCGAGTAGATTTTCTGACTTCGGCAAGGCGACGCGCCAATTTATGCGCTAAAGAAATCGGCAACGGCATAAATTCGGGCGTCTCGTTAGTTGCGTAGCCGAACATCATTCCCTGATCGCCCGCGCCTATCGCGTCTTCAATCGCCATATCGCCTTCGCGAGCCTCAATCGATTTGTTGACGCCTTGAGCAATGTCGGGCGATTGTTCGTCCAGAGAAATTAAAACTCCGACCGTATCGGCGTCGAAACCGTAAGCCGAGTTCGTGTAGCCTATATCGCGAATCGCCGTGCGAATTATTTTTGCTATGTCGACATAACAAGTTGTGGAAATTTCGCCGACAACGTGAACTTGACCCGTCGTGACGAGCGTTTCACAAGCGACGCGCCCAAAGGGGTCTCGTTCTATAATCTCATCTAAAATGCTGTCTGAAATTTTGTCCGCAACCTTGTCGGGGTGCCCCTCCGTCACGGATTCCGATGTAAATAACATTCTGCGCATTCTTATACCTCGCTTTCCAAAATATACGATAACTTTTTGCAAAATTATCACGTTTAGTCTTACCTGTCAAGCAACGCGATAAGTTGTACTTTTCAATCAAAAATTATTCCGGTGCGGCAGGAAAAAATTATTACAGCGGCGAAGTTTCGAGAAAATTATTTCCACAGTTTGAAAGGAGCATTTTAAATGGTTGGTGTTAGAAAAGTTGTAGCGATAGTTTGCGGCGGCGGTCCCGCGCCCGGTATCAATGCTGTTATCAACGCGGTGACCAACACGGCTAATCGTCACGGCTGGGACGTTTTGGGCATGTACGACGGCTTCAGTCACCTCGGACGCGGCGAGAAAAGTTATATTCGCCTTGACGCGGCGGCTGTCAATCGCATTCACTTGACGGGCGGTTGTATTTTGCGTATGTCGCGCTTTAATCCTACGAAAAAAGAATCCGACCTGCGTACGGTTGTCGATACGCTGACTGAACTGGGCGTCGGCTATCTGGTGACAATCGGCGGCGACGATACCGCGTTCAGCTCGTCGGCTGTCAGCGAATACGCTCGCAAACTCGGCAGAACGATTAACGTTGTCCACGTCCCGAAAACTATCGATAACGATTTGCCGCTCCCCGAAGGCATTCCGACGTTCGGCTTTGAGACGGCTCGCGCATTTGGCACTACCGAAATTCAAAACCTTATGGAAGACGCGCACACCTCGAACAATCGCTGGTATTTTACAATCGCAATGGGCAGAACCGCAGGACATCTCGCGCTTGGCATGGGACGTTCTGCAGGCGCGGCGTTGACGATTATCCCCGAAGAATTCCCGCAAGATAAAATCCGTCTGCAACAGATCGTCGACATTATCACCGGCTCGATTGTCAAACGCTATCTTATCGGCAAAAATTATGGCGTCGCGGTCGTGGCTGAAGGCGTTATCGAAAAAATTGCCGACGAAGATTTTGCCGCTCTCGGAAACGTTCAACTCGACGAGCACGGGCATATTCGCTACGCTGAACTCGACTTCGGCGAAATCCTCAAGCAAAAAGTTCTCGCTGAACTTAAACGCATCGGCATTAAAATTTCTATCGTTGACAAAGAAATTGGCTACGAACTGCGTTGCACGGCTCCGATTGCTTACGACATCGATTACGCCCGCAATCTCGGCTACGAGGCTATGCAATTCCTTATGCGCGGCGAAAGTGGCGCGTTAATCACCATTCAAGACAATAAAGCCGTGCCGCTCCGCTTTGAAGACATTCGCGACCCCGAAACCGGCAAAACTTACGTCCGCAAAGTCAATATCAATTCCGTGCACTACAGAATCGCTCGCGGCTTCATGACTCGTTTGGAAAAAGGCGACTTGGAAGACGCTGGCGTTGCCAATGCATTCCGCATGAGCCCTGAAGAATTCAAAGAACGTTATGCCTATCTCTTCGACGACGAGCCGACGCTTGACAACAACAATTAATTTTTAACTTCGACAAAAAAATTTCCCCGTCACAAATTGCGGCGGGGATTTTTATATTTATTGGAGATATTCGCTCAGATAGCCGCGAAACCGTCTTCAAGGTC
>CAMNEX010000125.1 GCA_946536825.1 uncultured Selenomonadales bacterium
TTTAGAAGGAATATTTTAGTCTGTGAAAATGTCGTCGCCAAAAGCGTAAAGAATCATGCCGACAATCATTGCGAGGATTATTATATCGCCCATTAAATCACCAGTCCTAAAATTAAACCTGCCACGCCGCTTGCCAACAAAACTTTTATCACGCCGATTTTTTTCCGCACGGCAATCAACGCGCCGATTAAAATTACCGCGCCTTTCGGGTCGAACGTCGCAAATAAATTTGTCGGAACTTTTTCGGCATTCCACACGGCGAGCAAAACAAAACTCACGCAAGCCGCCGCAATTAACGCCATGACTGCGGGGCGCAAGCCATTTAAAATTCCGTGAATCGCGCCGAGATCGCCGTATTTAAAAATTATTTTCGCCAGCGCAATGCAAAGAAAAATACTCGGCGTCACGAAACCCATTGTCGCGCAGACAGCTCCGCCCAATCCCGCAATTTTCATGCCCGCGAAAGTCGCCGCGTTTATTCCAATCGGTCCGGGCGTCATTTGCGAAATCGTAAAAATATCAATGAATTCGCTCAGGCTCAGCCAATGATAAGTATCGACAACCGCCGCTTGAATCAGTGGCATTGACGCATAACCGCCGCCGACGCAGACCAAACTTATTTTCGCGAACTCAAAAAATAATAGCCAATAAATCAATCAAAATCCCCCGAAAAATTTACTCGTTGATGATTCGGCACTGACAATTTCTCATAACGTCCAAAGCTTTTTTATGCGCTTCGGGCGAAGTTCCCGCGCAACAGGCGGCGTCGATTTGTATCCGCTGTT
Source organism: uncultured Selenomonadales bacterium (assembly GCA_946536825.1). Lineage (GTDB taxonomy): Bacteria > Bacillota > Negativicutes > Selenomonadales > Selenomonadaceae > Quinella. Next base: position 786 of record CAMNEX010000125.1, read on the forward strand.
CGGGATAAAACGCCTTGATTAAAAGTGCGTTCGACACGACGCAAATATCTGTGCAGACGCCCGCAAATTCGACGACTTCATAAGGCTTGATAAGTGACGGCAAGCGCGTCGATCCGAAGGCTTTTTTCTCGATAACCGCCTTGGCTCGCTTCGTAAATTTCTGCAATTCGGGGACAATCTGCCAACCGTCGGTTTTCTTTATGCAGTGCATGACGGGCAAATTTCTTCCCTCCTGCGTGTCAAGATAATTATCCGAGTGAGTGTCCTGCGTGAAAATCAAATCGACCGCGCCTTCTTCGACAATAGCTTCCAATTTTTTTACGAGACGCGGCAACATTTCTTGCGCCTCCTTTGTGCCGAGCGACCCTGTTACGAAATCGTTTTGCATGTCGATGATTATCAATGCTTTTGCCATTTTTAAATCCTCCCTAAATTTAATCCGACCGCGCAGGCCGCTAAGCCCGCAACGACGCTGATAATTACATTTAATATCGCAGAAAAAATTTGTCCGTTTTGAATCAGCGCGAGAGTTTCCGCCGAGAACGAAGAAAAAGTTGTAAAGCCGCCTAAAAACCCTACGGCGATAAATAATCTGATTTGCTCCGCGCCGAAATGTACGCGGCTTGCCAAAATTCCCAAAACCAGACCCATTAGCAAACTTCCGAAAAAATTTGCAGTCAGCGTTCCGAGCGGGAAATTGCCGAGCTTGCCCGCCAATGCCGTCGTCACCAAATATCTTGAAACTGCGCCCAAGCCGCCGCCGATAAACACGAGTAAAATTTTTGTCATGAAAAGCTCCTTTCGGCTCAAAACCTGCGCGGGGGGTTGTGGAAGAATTTTTTGCGCGTTATAATTCGGCGGTAAAAATTTTCTGCGAGGTGTTTTGAAAATGTGTAAAGAATGCGGTTGCGGCGAAAACGGCGGCAATACCCGCTTGCAATTCACCGCCAAAGGTTACACGCAAGAAAATGCGGCGGCTGTCGAAAAAAATTTGCTCGGATTGGCGGGCGTGCTTTACGTCCATATTCACGCGCATGACGGCGAGACGACCATTGATTACAATCCAAAGAAAACTAAGCTCAGAGAAATTTTGAGCGTTTTCGACAATCACGGCGTCGAGGCTGACATTTAATTAGAAATTGTACCAGGGACGAGTTTTTTCTTCGGCGACGGTTGTCGGCATTCCGTGTCCGCAAAGCAAAACAGTTTCGTCGGGCAAAACGAAAACTTTATTTTTAATCGTGTCGTTTAAATCGCGTTCACTACCGCCCGCCAAATCGGTGCGCCCGTGTCCGCCCCAAAAAATCGTATCGCCGACGAAGGCAACAGAATTTCTTTTGCTGTAATAAATCGTCCCGTCGAGCGTATGCCCCGGCGCGGCGATAACTTTAAGCTTGAAATTCGGATTGGCGGACAAAAAAATTTCGGCGTTGTCTTCAAGGATAGTCACGTCGTCGAGAATAATTTCCTGCTCAAAAAATTTCGAGCCGTTGTTGGCGGAGTCGCGAGCATAAAAATTGCCGCCCTGCCCCATGCAGACGGGAATTTTTAAAGCGCGTTGAATCTCGTTAACCGCGCCGATATGGTCGTAATGCCCGTGAGTCAGCAAAATTTTTTCTATCGTGAACTTTTCGCGCTCAACGATTTTCAAAAGTTCGTCCGCCTCCGCGCCCGGATCGATTAAAAAGCCGCCGCTTGTCTCGTCGTCGATAAAAAAATAAGCATTCTCTTCCATAATGCCGAAAATATCAACTTCAACAGGTAGAATCATTTTGCCCGCTCCTTTTTAAATCTTCGCGTCCGAATGACGCATTTTTTATTTCGGCTCAATCTTCGCCACGATTTTTTTCAAAAGGTTAATATCTTCTTCGGTCAAGGGGTTTTCCGAATTCTTAAGCGTTTCCAATTTGGCGGAAATGTCGTCGAGCGTCGCGCTAAAATCTTTTGATAATTCGCTGTCGATTTTGACAAGCTCGGAAAAATTTTTCAGCGCGTCGTCAAAAGAACTTTTCAGCGCGTCGAAAGCGGCGGCTCGCGTGTTTATCTTTTCAAGCGACGAATTAATTTTTTCTAATTCCTTGACATAAGTCGGGCTCTTTAGAATTTGCCCGATCATTTGCAAAAATTTCAAGACAGTTTGTAGGATTTTTTTATTCTCGTCTTCAATCTCAAGGAGCTTTTTAATTTCTTCGGTGGAGGAAAATTTCTTTTGTGATTCGAGCGCGACGGAAAGTTTTTCAATTTCGGCGTTGAGCGCGGAGGAATTTTCTTCGAGACTCGCGACTGTCAAGCTGATTGATTCGACATTTTTTGCGAGCTCCGTTAAATTGTTGAGCCCGCCAAGGTTGCCGCGAATTGTTTGTAAATTTTCCTGCAGGAGTTGCGCGGCGTCATTAACCGAAGTCATTGCCGTGACGTTTACCGAAGAAGTTTCGTTGATTTTGTTTCGGAGCTGTTGAAATTGAATTTCCATGCGCTGGTGATCTTCTTCCTTAGCCTGCGCGGCTTTGACGAGCGCACGCCTAAGACTTATCGCCGCAAAAATTGCGCATAAAGCCCCGACAGTACAACCGCCGACAACGTCTTCAATTTTCAAAATCGCGCCCAAACTTATCAGCGCAAAAAACAATGCGCCCGCGTAACCGTTTTCACTGCCATTCATTTCAAAGCCTCCGCTTAAAAACTTTTCGCGATTTTAACATTAAATTTGCACACTTGCAAGATTGTTTCCTTGACAGAAATTGGGAGCTTGTGATAAACTTTGGCGCGTTAAGCAGGAGCCGGTGCTTCTCACCCGTCGACCTTAAATGAGTTGGCGCGGTTCGCAAGAGTTTTATTTTGGTGAGAATCGCGGGCGGCTTACAGTCGCCTTTAATTTTTTTGACGCGCCGCAGGAGGTGTATTTCAATTAGTAGGGAAACTTTGAGGATCAATGAGGAGATTCGTATTCGCGAGGTGCGAGTAACCGACGCGAACGGCGAACAGCTCGGCGTCATGCTCACGAGGGACGCGCTTAAACTTGCCGAGGATAAACATCTTGATTTAGTCGAGGTCGCGCCCAAAGCCAGACCGCCTGTTTGCCGCATTATGGATTTCGGCAAATATCGTTATGAACAGCAAAAGCGCGAAAAGGAAGTCCGCAAGAAGCAGAAAATCATCACGATTAAGGAAGTCAAGCTCCGTCCCAATATCGAGCAACACGACTTTGAAGTCAAACTCAAAAATGCTCAACGCTTTATCGAAGAAGGCAACAAAGTAAAGGTAACGATTATGTTCCGCGGTCGGGAGCTTTCACACCCCGAATTGGGCAGCGAAGTTTTGGACAGACTCGCCAAAGCCATGGAAGATGTCGTTTCAGTCGAGCGTGCCGCCAAACTTGAGGGCAAAAATATGACGATGATTCTCTCTCCTAAGGCACAAAA
>CAMNEX010000126.1 GCA_946536825.1 uncultured Selenomonadales bacterium
TTGCGGACAGTCCCGAAATAAGAAGAGCCGCTCAAATTGAAGAGGAATTGAACAACGCCATAACCGCGGCTGACGAGAAAAGCGTAGTGGCGGAACAGGAGCTTGCGAATTGCATAAACGGAAGCACAGAGGAGCTTAAAGCTTTTCTGAATCAATTTACCGTCGAAAAATACGCCCGCCACGCGCTGAAATTCGACATTGAAAATTTGGATACGCTTACAAAAAAATTCGTCAGTGAACTCGGCGGCTTTATCTCCGCAAAAATTAAAAGGCGGCTCGTCCGCGAAGATAAAGAAGTCGTAGTGATTTTGGCGGAGATTAATGACGATAACCGGAAAAAAAATCTCGACGCGTTTTGCGAGCGGCTTTTTCGCAACGCGCTCAAGGATTTAATTTCAAAGACAGAAACATTTTTTCAAAGTCTTGCGGAGAGTGTGGCAAGGGATATTTCTACTCTGCAAGAAAAATTGGACGACGCGAAGAAGCCTTATAAAAGACTCGACGACGTGCGCGAGCAAATGGGAAATTTCATTGCCGAGAAAAAAATTTACGCTTGCAACATTTTGGAAGCCCGCATTGTCGACAGCAAAAAAAATTTTCCCGCAAAGTCAATTCGTCTGCGCGACATTGCCAAAGAGTTTGACTTTGCAATTTCCGGCGACGATTCGGAGCTTGAAGTTTCTTCGCTGAAATACGCGCACGAGGCGGACGAAAATTCTTTGGCGATAGCTTACTGCGAAAAAGATATTTTAAAAACGGCGGCGCAAGCAATCTTGACGGAGCCGAGAGTTTTGCCCGTTCAAAAAGTTTTTATTTTCAGCGGCTTTAAGGAATTGCATTTGGCGATAATGCAAATTGTTCGGCTTTTCATTGCCGAGGGAATTTATCCCGACTACGAAAAAAATTTTCCGCAAAGTCAAAGCAACGGCTCAATGTTCGGAACAAACGTCGCGATTGGCGAAGGAACTTTTATCGCGCCTTTTGTCAGCGTCGGAGAAAATGTTAAAATCGGGAAGAATTGCCGAATTGAATCGGGCGTTTTTATCGGTTCGGGCACGCAAATCGGCGACGATGTCAAAATTCTTTCGGGCAGTCGCGTCGGGGTGAATTGTCATTATCATTACGGAGAATGCGGCAGGCATAAAAGTTTTTGCGGCGTCGGGCGGACGATTATCGGAGATGGCGTCCAGATTGGAGCAAACAGCGTGATTCAGCGCGGCTCTTTGTCGGATACGGTCATAGGCGCGGGCACGCTTATAGGCAATCTCGTCGAGATAGCGCACGACGTGAAAATCGGCGAAGGTTGCCTGATTGTTTCGCAGGTCGGCATTTGCGGCAATGTCACGATTGGCAAGCGCGTTCAAATTTTGGGGCAAGCGGGAATAAAAAATTGGGTGACGGTCGGCGACGGCGCGATTATTCTTGCAAAGTCGGGCGTTACGAAAAACATCCGCGCAGGGCAAAAAGTTTCGGGCATGTTCAGCCGTGAACACAGCGACGAATTGAAACGGCTTGCCAAATCAAAAGCAAAAATTTTTAAGGAGGAATAAATTATGGGCGGCGGAGGTTGTTGCGTAGGAAATTGTTGTGTTGCGAATTGCGGTTTCTGTTGTATCGGGGATTTTCACAGTTGCGGCAACTGTTGTGTTGGGAATTGCGGTGACAAGCCGATTTCGCATAAAACTGCCGAAGAAGATCACACGGCAATGATTAATAACGAGCTGGCGGAGATGCGTAAAAGATCCGCAACGGACGCCAAAAAACAGGAAGAAGACATTATCACCGACACGAATGAATCCATGACGGAATTTATCAAATGGATTAAGGAAGACGTCAACAAGAAAAAAATCGGCGGAAAAAATTTAAACATAAATATCGACAAGATTGAGGAGCTCAACAAGGCGTTGGAGAAAAAAATTGTCGGCTTTATCGGTAAAAGGCTCGACGATAAACTTGTAATGACCAATTCTGATGTTTCAACGATTTTGGCGGAGCGCGACAATGCCAAGCGCAAAAAAAATTTTGACGAATATTACGAGGCGAGACACCGCGAAGCAATTCGCGAGCTGATTACCGAAATTGAAACTTCCGTTCGCGAACAATCCGCCGCAATAGAACGCGAGATACAAAACCGACTCAACGAGATAAATAACAACATGGCGCAGGAAACTCAAGCTTTCGAGGAGCTGAAAAGAATTAAGGCGCAAGAAGATTCGCGCCTTGCCGAAAAGCAAGTTGAGTACATGTACTACGCGGACTTGTGCGATATAATGTTCAATGAGTTGAAGTTCAGCAGTTTGACTGTCGACAGGTGAGGCGATATGGAAACTTTAATGTCCGGCAATGAAAAAATTCTCGCCTTTCTTTACGCGCTCGGCGAGGGATTGGATTTTAAATCAATGAAAAATTTTGCCGCGCTTAGTGAAAATTTTAGTTCGGAAATAAAAAAAGTCGACGTCGTTAAACCGTCGGTTTTTAATTTCTGCGTTGAGACGCCGAAAAAAATTTTACTCTACAACACGCTTTATAATTCAATGGTGAAATTAACGCCGGAAGAATTTTTGATGTTGCAGGGAAAAAATCATTGCGAAAAAGATTTGCGGCAAAAATTTCTTGAGTCGGGAATTTTCATCGCGGCGGAGATTGACGAGCGAAAAAATTATCAACTCTGGCGGCAGGAAGCTCAAAAGCGCAACGAACATTTATCCGTGAACATCACGACAACTTTAAAATGCAATGCCCGCTGTCCTTATTGTTATGAACACGGCGTCAAGCACGTTGACTTTGACGAAACGAAAATCGACGCGCTGATAAATTTTATAAAGCAACATAAAAAAAATTCGCCCGTCAAGCTGAATTGGTTTGGCGGCGAGCCTTTTCTCAATCCGAAAATTATCGACGCGGTGACAAAAAAGCTCGGCGAGCTCGGCTTTGAATTTGATTCCTTCGCGATAACCAACGGCACTTTGATAACGCGGCGGCTGATTGAGGGTAAGTTTAAGAAATGGAATATGCGCGGCGTTCAGATAACCTTGGACGGCACGGCGGAGCAATACGAAAAGCGCAAAGGTTACGTTGACGGGCAAAGGCAAGTTTTCAAAAAAATTCTTAACCGCATTGAATGGCTTGCCGAAGCGAATATTCATGTTGACTTGCGACTGAATATCGACCGCGAAAACATGAAAGATATTTTAGATTTGATTTACGTTTTGCAAGCGCGTTTCGACGAAAATAAAAATGTAGTTTACTATCCGGCGTTTGTCACGGGCTTGAAAGATAAATTGAGCGACGCCGAGAAAATTTCTTTTATTAAGGAAATTTTTCGTGCGCTGGCAAATCCGAGCAAAATGAGCATAACCGATCGCCTGTATTCTTTCCCGCGCAGTTTGCCCTGCATGAGAAATGATCCGCAAGCTTTTTCTGTGGACGCTTATGGTAGAGTTTATAATTGCGAGCATTTAGTCGGGCGCAAGGAAATGGCTTTGGGCACATTGAAACGCCTTTCGCAAAAAGATAATCAAGCGCGACTAAATGAGCCTCTGCGCGAAGAGTGCGCGTCTTGCGCTTTTCTGCCGAAGTGCATGAGCGGTTGCGCCTCAAATTTGCGGACGGGCGATTCTGCCTGCATGATTGAACGTTACATGATTCAAGCCTATATGGAATTTATGTGCGAGTGACGGAGGCAAAACATGGAAAAAATTTTGGAACAACAAGAAATGATCCTCCGGCAACAACAAGAAATGTTAGCGGCGATTCACAAGCTGGAAGATTCTTTTGATTTATTGAATTTCAAACTGCAACGACAACACGAGGAAATAAATTCGCGGCTTGAGATTAATGAGCGTTCGACGCGGCAAATTGACGAACAAATTGCGCTCGCGAACAATTTGCGGAGAAATGAATTGTCGGAGTTAAAACCGACGCTTGAGGCGTTGAAATCGCTTGAAGAATTTTTGCGGCTCGACATAGCGACGCGCCTGATAAACAATGTGGAAGGAGAAATTTAATTGGAAGATTTTTTTATCAAGCTCGGATTTATGACGCAAAAAAATAATGCGGAATTAATTCAAGAAATACGAGCATTGCGAACGAGCATAGATGC
>CAMNEX010000127.1 GCA_946536825.1 uncultured Selenomonadales bacterium
CAAGGGATATCCGCTGAAATCATTTTTTGATAACGGCGTAAATGTTACTGCACACTCAGATTTTCCTGCATTGAGCAACAGCCCCGACGATCCGTTTGGAATTATGGAAATTGCATTGACAGGCGTTTATCATGCCGAAGGCGGGAATCCTTGGTGGCCTGAAGAACTTATCACACGCGAACAAGCTATCACAGCCATGACAATTAACATTGCAAAGCAAATGTTTCTTGAAGACGAACGCGGCAGTATCAGCCCCGGCAAATACGCAGATTTTCTCCTCGTTACCAAAGACGTGCTGACTTGCCCCGAAACGGAAATTCACGACGCAAAACCTGCGGCGACCTACTTTGAAGGTCAAAAAGTTTTTTCTATATAAGGACGTGATGTTATGACAAACTTAACGCGCAGAGACTTTATCAAAACAGCGTCGATAGCGGCGTTGGCAATGGCATTTCCCGCTAATATTTTTGCGGCTGATAATTGCTCCGTGAAGACTAAATACGGCACTTTTAACGGCTTCGTAGACGAAAACGGCGTAAAAACGTGGCTCGGTATCCCCTACGCGCAACCTCCGGTCGGAAAATTGCGTTGGCAGGCTCCTCAACCCCTGAAACCGTCCAATAAATCTTTCGACGCTAAAAAATTCGGTTTCAGACCGATTCAACTTGATGATCCGATACAAAATGCCTCCGCAAACGCGCAAAGCGAAGACTGCTTGACGCTCAACATTTGGACGCGTGGAAACGGAAAAAATTTGCCCGTCATGGTTTTCATTCACGGCGGCGCATTTGCTTTTGAGAGTACAAGCGACCCGCTTTATCAAGGAAGTAATTTCGCGGCGACAAATGATGTTGTTTTGGTAAGCATTGAGTATCGAATGAATATTTTCGGCTTTATGAACTTGGCAAGCGTTGATTCTGCGTTTGAAGACAGCGGCTATCTCGGAATTAAAGACCAAGTTGCGGCTGTGAAGTGGGTTAAGGAAAATATTGCGGCGTTCGGCGGCAACCCCGATAACATTACGATTTTTGGCGAAAGTGCCGGCTCAATTGCAGTTATGTTGCTGACAATTACTCCTGCCGTGAAAAATTTGTTCCAAAAAGCAATTACGCAGTCCGGACACGTTGGTTTTTATAATCAGCCGGAAAATTCAGCCAAACTCGCCGAAATGTTCATGGATTTAAGCGGCGCGAAAAAAACGGGCGACCTCATGAAAAAATCTGCCGTCGAACTTAAAAATATTTACGAAAAACTTTCAGAAGCTCGCGGTTTTGGTCTTGGTGATTATTTACCGACATGCGACGGAAAATTTTTGCCGAGTGACCCGTTCAAAGCATTAAAAGACGGCGCGGCTCGCGGGATTAAATTTTTGACGGGCACGACTGCCGACGAATGGCGTTGCTTCCTGCTTGCAGCTGAAAATTTGTTTGATCTTTTCCGCGCAGAGCCTGAAAAAAATTCTCCGATTCTGTCAAGATACAAAGCACGCACGAACGAGGAAATTTATCGCGATTGGCTCAACGGGCGTCCCGATACCGACGACACCTACGGAGACTTTGCAACGCAGATAGATTGGCGCGTCGGGCAAGAGTTGACAGCGGAATATCAATCGAAATTTGAAGACGTTTACTATTATTTGTTCAGTGAGCAATCGCCGATTGAAATTTTGCGTTCATGTCATGCGGTAGACTTGCCGTTTACGTTCAATAATTCAGATGACCTTTATCCGAATCCTCCGCAAAATCTGGTAAAGCAAGTTCAGGCGTCGTGGACGGCATTTGCGGCGACTGGCAACCCCGACAACGAAGTTATTCCGCACTGGGAAAAATATTCCGCCAATAATCGTCAAACTATGGAGCTAAACTCAAAAGGTTGCGTCTGCCACAAAGATTTGAATACGCAAAACTTAAACGCCCTGCGCTACGTCTACGAAAACTAAAATGACGCAGGTCGGCGAAAATCTCCGCGCCCAAAGATATTTTTCGCTATCTTCTGTTATTCACTTTTAAATTGATTTAGCAGCTTTATTTTATGCAGACAAAGCCTGCGAAGGATTCTACATGCGAAATTTCGACGCGGGAATATTTTTCGCTTAAAAAATTTTTTAAACTCGAAACAGTTTCATAGGGCGGAGAAAAAAAGCCTTGCGGCTCGCAAAATTTCTTGACGAAAAAATCTGTCCGACGATTTTCGCCCTTGATGTACATGCAACCGCAAAAAATCCCGCCGCGCCTCAAAACCCGCCGCGTTTCCTCCCACGCCGCCATTTTATTCGGGAAGACGTGAAAGCCGTTAATCGACAAAACTAAATCAAAAAAATTGTCCTCGAACGGCAAAGCCGCCACGTCGCCTTGGAAAAATTTCACGCCGCGCAGATTTATTTGCTCAGCCCTTAACTTCGCCGCTTCAAGCATTTTGTCCGAGTAATCAACGCAGAAAATTTCCGCGCCGACGAGATTTTTATAAAAAGGCAACGACAAAACGCCGGTACCTACGGGAATTTCCAGCAGTCGCCCGCCGAAATTTTTCGGTACTCCCGCGAACGCTTGCGCCAAAAATTTTTGATAAGCCTGCGCGTTGAGCCCCCAAAATAATCTTAATGTCAATCGCGACATTAAATTCGCGCTCGTCATCATTCTGTCGAAAAGCCGCGAATGTCCGCCGACGAATTGGTAAGCTTTAAAAATTTTTTCCATAAACGCTTTAAGGAATTGTCGTTAAAAGCGCGTCGCAACTCCCGCAAATTTCCCAATCACCGGAGGAAGCCGCAATAAAAAACGAATCACCTTTCTTATAAAGAAATTCTTCGCCGCCGCAAGAAATTTTTCCCGCGCCGTCAATTATCAAGACGTTCAGAAAAGTTTTATCGTCGACCGTGCCTTTGGCTTGCGACAAAATTTTACCGTCCAGATTGAGCTTGTCGACAACAAAATATTCACAGGCGGCAAGGTGCGGATAATTTTCGCCGCGTTCGTTCGGAGGATTTAAATTCGTCACGTCAATCGCCTTGTCAATGTGGAGCGGGCGATTCCTGCCGTAATCGTAAACGCGATAACTTATGTTTGAATTCTGCTGAATCTCCGCGAGAAAAACGCCGCTGCCAACCGCGTGAATCGTTCCCGCCGGAATAGAAATTACGTCGCCCTTTTTGACTTTCACGGCGTTGAGCACTTCGACAAGCGAATTATTTTTTATGCGGCTGACAAATTCTTCCTTAGAAATTTTTTTCTTGAATCCGCAATAAAGCGCGGAATTTTCCTCGGCGTCGAGGATATACCACATTTCACTTTTGCCCGGTTGCCCTTCATGGATTTTGGCGTAAGCGTCGGTCGGGTGAACTTGCACCGACAAATTTTCTCGCGCATCAATAAATTTTATGAGGATAGGAAAATTTTCAAGGCGTCGGCAGTTGGTACCCAAAATCTCCGCGCCACTGTGTTTTATATATTCTGCAAGATTTTTTCCTGCGAAGTCGCCGCCTTCAATCGTCGACGCGCCGTCGGGGTGAGCTGATAAAACCCAGGCTTCCGCGCAGATTTTACTGCCGCTTTCAAAGCCGTATTCTTCAATCAGTCGCCGCCCGCCCCAAACATAATCCTTGCAAGCAGGTTTTAATTTTAAAATCGCCATAAAAATTTTCCCCCCAAAATTTGCGAAAATTCGACAGAAAAAATAACACGTATAAAAAAATTTTGCAAGCTCGGCTACTTCTCTTGAGGGTGCTCCCAACAAAAAAAGCTTCGGCAAAACGTCGGAGCTTTTTTATTAAAAATTTAATTTTCTGTCGCCAATTTTTTCGAGCGGTCGGCAGTTATCAGCGCGGCAATTAATTCGTCAAGTTCGCCGTTCAAAACCGCTTCGAGTTTGTAAAGCGTCAAGCCGATTCTGTGATCCGTAACTCTTCCCTGCGGAAAATTGTATGTGCGGATTCTTTCGCTCCTGTCGCCGGAGCCGACTTGATTTTTTCTGTCGGCGGCAATCGCCTCCGCCTGTTCGCGAACGGCTAAATCTTTGACGCGGGCACGCAGGACGCGCATTGCCTTTTCTTTATTTTTGAGCTG
>CAMNEX010000128.1 GCA_946536825.1 uncultured Selenomonadales bacterium
CTAAATCATCTGACATAAATCGTCAGGGTATTGTAAGCTAAAGATTGCAAAGTCAAATCGGCGGGCGTCAAGGCTCGCAGTTCGTTAAAAAGCGTTTGCGGCGAGCCGCCGTAGCCGACATTGAAAACTGCGCGTCCGTTTTCGTAGCTCGAAAGATTTACATTTTTGACGCGATTGACTTTGCCCAGCGCATTTTGCACAAGATTAATTTTGGAAAAGTCCGCGCCGTAAACTACAACTTCGACGCCTTGACGAGAAGTATACATGCCGGTTATCTGTTCGACGAAATAATTTCCCATTTGTTCGCCCGCCGACGCGAGAGCTTTTTTGGCGGCGATTGCCTGCGAATTGTCGTAAGCTGAACCGTATTTGCCGTCCGCCGCGATAACCTGCCCCGTTCTGACGATAAACATTTTGGCTTCAACGCGGGCGCGGCAAGCTTCCATATTCGTGCGCTGATTGCCCGGCAAATAATTGCCAAGGTCGCCGACGCCCTCGGAGAAACTTTCGCCGACAATCATAATATCCGCGCCGTAATTTTGCGCTGCCTGTTTCATCTGCGCGACGTTCATTGACAGCGGGCTTTGATAATTTAATCCCGTGCCGACTTCGACGACATTTGAAAAACCCGCGTTGAGCAGAGTTTTAACAATCGCAGTTTCGCCGCCCGCGCCGCCGACGCTGTAATTTAAATGTTGTTCGGGGACGTAAACCGCGATTTTCGGATTGCGGAGTTGAACATTGATAATCCCCAGCCGCGTCAATTCGTTCATGAGTTTGGAATTGGGCTGGTCGTCGACTTCGGCATTAATCGTGACGCGCCAGCCGTTTGCGATTTGCTCGCGGCTTATCACGGTATAATTATTGACGAAGCCGCGCGAGTGCGTATAAATTTGGTCGCGGATTAGCATGCTGTTTTCAACGAGAGTTTCCGAATCAACAAGCACACCGACTGTATTTTCAACTGCCGCTCGGAGCGCGTCGTTTTCTGCGTCGGAAGGAGTCGCGCCCATGCCCGCAACCGTGATATTTTTCGCCGCCGCCTCCGCGCAGATTAACATCAGCACCGAGAAAATTATAATTGCAAATTTTTTCATGTCGTCAACTCCTTTTGGCAACGTCGCCTTTGCGAATGCTGTTGTAAAAACTTTCCGCCTTGCAAATTGCGTAATCTGGATAAAGATCGACAATTTTAATTTTGCAAATTTCGTTTTGTTTCATGCCGACAACTTTTCCATTGACGATTATCGGCGTAGTTTCGCGAACGACAGTCAAAATTTCTCCGAGGCGAAGTCCGCTTTCCGAGCCGCAGTCGAGATAAATATCCGCGCCGGAAATTTCAGCAATGCGGGCACGGAAGGGATTTATATTGTCTAGCTCCCGCAAGAAATTGGCGGCGGCAGTTTTGCAAGCGTTGTTGAAGGCGGCAGTCACGCTTGCGCCGCTCTTGTTGCCCTCGACCATTTTGGCGGTAATGATTTCGCCCGTCGTGTTGTCTACCAGCCGATATTCCAGACCGATTTTCCCTTTGAATTTGTGAACAAAGCCGCCCGCCGTTGTGGCAATACCTTCAAGCCCCAAAACCGAACCGATTGTTGCGACGGCACTGGCGGTAGGGTTTGGCTCGATAACCGCCATTGTCACCTTGCCGACCAGTGTATAATCTGCGCCGCTCAATTTACCCAGCTCAACGGCTCTGTCTGGCGAGACGGCGATATTTTGAAAACCTTGCTCCCGCAGTATCGCGCCCAGTTGCGCCCGCTCAACTACAGTATAAGTTCCCGCGGAATGTATCGCAACGATTAATTGCTCCGTCATTATATCGGCGACTTTTTCTTCGTTGTAGCCCGAAACATTTTCAAGCGGCATGACTGCGACAATTTTTTTAGAGGCTTCACAAAAATTCAGTGAACAAACCGTCATGACTGCGAGCATTGCGACGAAGATTTTCCTCATAAAATTTATAATCACGACAGCCTCCTCCTTCAATTTTTTTTTAATATATCAGCCGCAAATTAAAATTTCAATAAAAATTTGCAAAGAAAAAAGGACCCGCGCAGATTTTCTTCGCGCAAGTCCTTAAATTTTAAAAATCAGAGTGTTTATCCTTTAGAAGCTTTGAGTTCTTGGAGTTTCGGCCCCATGATGCGCTTGTAAGCCTCAACACCGGGCTGATTGAAGGCGTCGACGTTCAGAAGTTCGCCTTCGTATGCAACCGACATTGCCAACAAATACATCAATTCGCCGAGGTGATATTCGTTGACTTCGGGCAGAGTAAAGCAAGCGTTGAAACGTTTGTTTGATTTAAGCGCGTCCGCGTTCGATTGGCGAGCGACTTCGAGAGCTTCGCCCATTGTCACGCCCGAAATATCAGCGAGTTTCTTTGCTTCGGGGAAGACGTTCGGAATAACTAAATCGTTCGCCCATTTCTCAACTTTGATGAACTGAACGACTTTATCCAGCGTGCCTTCTTGGTGTTGTTGCGTCTGCGAATGCATATCGGTGGTGCCGACTGCTACAAGCGGCGTGCGCCCTTCGCAAACTTCTTTGCCTTCTTTGTCGAATTGCTTGCCGAGCGATTCCGCCAAAAGCTGAATATACCACTCCGACAGCGATTTAAGATAATCGCCGTAAGGCATCATGACTTCGATATTGCGCCCATATTTTTTGTAAGCGATAACTTTCAGCGCGGCGTTGAGCATTGCGGGATTTTGGAAAATGTCATCGTTTTGGCAAGCCTTATCCATATCCTGCGCACCCTGCAAGAATTGTTCAATGTCCATGCCGATAACTGCCGCCGTTGAAAGACCGACTTCGCAGAAAACGGTAAAACGTCCGCCGACGCCGTCGGGAACCGCGAAAGTTTCCCAGCCGTTGTCAACCGCCAGTTGCTTGAGGAGAGTTTTCTTTTCCATATTCGGATCAGTCACTGCGACGATTTCAACTTCAATGTTGGGGTCTTTTTTGAGTGCGTCAAGGATAACCATAAAGTTGCTCATGGTGTCGAGAGTGCCGCCGCTCTTTGACATGCACATAAGCAGAACTTTGAACTTGTGCTCAATCTCCAATTCGGAAGCGTGAGTGTGCGCAACTTCGGGGGCGTCGTGTTTGTATTCGTTGGCGTGGGTGTGTTCGTGACCAAGTTCGTGGTGCATTGCGTGATGATGAGCCGCCGCCATAGCTTTGACGTGATTGATAATGTCGCCCGTTCTGCGCGGGTCGATATTCTGTCCGCTGAAGTAAACTTTGGGCAAGCCCTTGCGCTGTTCGGGCGTCCAGGTGTTCCAGAATTCGCCGCAGAAAACGTCGAAGAGAACTTTATTGCCGAGGAACGAGCCGCCGATACCGAGCGAGATAACCACGTCGACGTTGTTGCGGATTTTCTCCGTGAAGTCGTGAAGTCTCTTGATACTTGCGGGCGAGTTCAGATTGAGTTTGCCATTTTCTTCGGTGATATAGGGCAGTTTCGAGAAATAAACTTTTTCGGGTGCGCCGTCTTTGCTGAGGTGAGCTTTGATAAAGCCGCTGTCGCGCATGACTTTCATAGCTTCGTGGGCTTTTGCGAGCGCGTCTTTGCATTCGTCGAGGTCAGCTTGAGTAACTTTGCCTTCGCCGAAAAGGTTATCATAGTCGAAACTAAAACCGGATTTAAGAGTTAATGCCATTTTAAAACCTCCAGTAAATTTGTTTCAATCCACACACCCCGCGAAGGGTGCGACATTCTTAATTAGACCACCGAGGCAACGATTTCTTGCGCCTCTTTTTGAATTTGCTTGAGATGTTCTTCGCTGACAAAACTTTCAGCGTAAACTTTGCACATATCTTCAGTACCGGAAGGACGAGCCGCAAACCAACCTTTGTCAGTGACAACTTTCAAGCCGCCGATTGACGCGCCATTGCCCGGAGCTTTGGTGAATTTGCCGGTAATTTTCGCGCCTGCGAGGGTATCGGCTTTGAGGTTTTCGGGAGCCAATTTGCCGAGAGCCGCTTTCTGGTCGGGCGTGGCGGGCGT
>CAMNEX010000129.1 GCA_946536825.1 uncultured Selenomonadales bacterium
CTTGCCGAAATTCATTTGAATTACGAGAATCAGCCGCCGCCCGCGCAGATTGAAGTTATCGGCGGAGGCGATTATCGCGTGAAAAAATTAAAGCTCGTCGACGATAAACGAACTTTGATATACAACGAGCACATCACGATAAAAAATATTCCGCCGCGCAGTTTTGAATACGTGGTCAACGGGCGCAGTCCGCTTGAATGGATAATCGACCGCTACCAAGTCAAGACTGATTCGGCAAGCGGCATTGTCAACGATCCGAACGCCTGGAGCATTGAACACGACAAGCCGCGCTACATTTTGGATTTGATCTTGAGCGCGATAACCGTGAGCCTCAAGACGCTTGACATTGTGGACAGCTTGCCCGCCGTTGACTTTGAGTCTTGAAAAATTTTCGGGCGGCAGAAAAAAATCTGTCGCCTTTATTTTTGTAGACGCGGGAAATATATTTATGGTAAGATAGACAGAATTTAGGAGGGATTTCATGGGAATGACAGGATCAAATCGCGGCGAAGTTCAAAATCCTCCCCCGCAAACGCCAAAGAAAAAAACATCGACATTCCTTAAAATTTTTATCGGAGTGATAATATTTATAATCGTGATGGCGGTTGGCGTCGGGATAGGATTCGTTACGGCAAATATGAACGTGAAAGCGGATTTGTCGAAAGATATTTTACCGCCGGCGTCGTCGCACATTTACGATTCGGCGGGCAATGAAATAGCAATCATACACGCGACGGAAAATCGGGTACCCGTCAAAATCGAACAAATTCCGGTCAATCTGATAAATGCGTTTGTGGCAATCGAAGACAATCGCTTCTACGAACACAACGGAATAGACCTGCGAGGACTTTTGCGCGCTTTTTACACGAATATTATAAGGCAGGAAATAGCGGAGGGCGGCTCGACGATAACGCAACAGCTCGCCAAAAATGCTTACCTCACGCAGGAGCGGACAATCAAGCGCAAAATACAGGAAGTTTTCCTTGCGCTTCAACTGGAAAAGCAATATACCAAGCAAGAAATTTTGGAACTCTATCTGAATCAAATTTATTTTGGACAGGGAGCTTACGGAGTGCAGGCGGCGTCCAAAACTTATTTCGGGAAAAATGTTGAGGATTTGACTTTGGGCGAATGCGCAATGCTGGCGGGTATCCCGAAGAGCCCGAATTATTATTCGCCGTTTAACAATATCAACGCCGCGATTGAAAGGCGCGATACTGTTTTGGATCAAATGGTAACTTACGGCTACATTAATTACAGTCAATCCTACGAGGCGAAGAAAGCCGAAGTGGTACTCGCGCCGCCCAATGTGCCCGAAAAGCACAAAGACGCAATGTATTTTATAGAATACGTCACGCAACTTTTGGTTGACAGATACGGCGCGGACGCGGTTTACAAAGAGGGTTTGAAAGTCTACACGACGATTGATCTTGATATACAGAAGATGGCGGAAGAAGCGTTGATGATTTATCTGCCGGAATATTACACCGACGCGAACGGAATAGTTCAGCCGCAAGGCGCGGTTGTCGCGGTTGAGCCCAAAACGGGATATATAAAAGCAATGGTCGGCGGGCGCGGTACAGACCAATTCAATCGCGCAACAATGGCCGAGCGTCAACCAGGCTCGGCGTTTAAGCCGTTTGTCTTTGTCGCGGGGCTGGAAAGCGGTTATACGCCCGATACAGTCATTGAGGACAGCCCGATAACAATCGGCGATTGGTCGCCGCAAAATTACAGCAGACGTTTCAGCGGCAATGTTACCCTCCGAACGGTCGCGATTTTTTCAATGAACGTCCCGACTGTTAAAATTGCACAAGCACTGGGCATTGACAAGGCGATTTATTACGCGCAGGAAATGGGTATATCGACTTTTGTACTTCAAGGAGATCCGAGCGATACAAATCTTGCCGCGTCGTTGGGCGGCTTGACGCGTGGTGTTACGCCGTTGGAAATTGCCAGTGCTTACGGGACTTTTGCCAACAGCGGCATTCATATTCCGCACATTGCGATAACGAAAGTACTTGACCGCAACGGGAATATTATTCATGAGGCGGTGCCTGAAGGGCGGCAGGTTATCACACCCGAAAGTGCCGCCGATTTAACGAGCATGCTTGAAGATGTTATCACGAAGGGCACGGGCAAAGGCGCGGCGATAGGTCGTCCTGCCGCGGGAAAAACCGGAACGACGAGCGATTATCACGACGCGTGGTTTGTCGGTTATACGCCTGACCTTGTCGCTTCGGTTTGGATTGGTTGCGACGATAACAGCGAACTTGACGGCATAACGGGCGGCGATTTACCTGCGACTATTTGGAGTCATTTTATGCAAAACGCGCTCCTCAACGTTCCCGCGCATGATTTTGACGAATTGGTTGTTGACAGGCGTGGCAGTAAAAATGTTGTTACTGAAGTGCGCGATAACAGCCGTTCGCACCGTGAATATTACGAGGACGAAGAGCCTTCCCGCGGGCATTACAGTGACAATGAGCCGTCTTATTATGAGTCGGAGCCCGATTATCGTTATTCAGAGCCGGAACCTTCTTATAGTGAGCCGTCTTATCGTGAGCCGGAGCCTGACCATTCTCGCAGACCCGAAGGAGTTCCCGATTACGGCACGCCGGAGCCGGAACCGATTCACGAGCCGGAACCTGTTTATCACGAGCCGGAACCTGTTTATCACGAACCGGAGCCGGTTTATTCAGAGCCCGAACCGATTCGCGAGCCGGAGCCTGTGATTGATGTTGCGCCTTCATTTGACGACGAACTTTCCAAAGGAAGAAATTAGCCTTTCTTTTGTCGGCGGTCGTCCCATCTTTGCCCTATTGAACCTACTTTCTTTTGCTCACCCAAAAGAAAGTAGCAAAGAAAAGGGAGCCTCGCAGGGGCGCAAAGGGGTTTCACTGCGATCGGCTTGGAAAAAATTTGCAACTCCCTGCGCCGCATGTTGCATCACGCAACATACGCGGCGAGCCGCCCGTCCTTGGGCGGCTTCTTAGGACGGCGGCGTTTCCGTTATTCGTTGTAAGTAAGTGTTTGTGGTTTTTGGGAGCTTAAAATAATGTTGGAAAAAATTTTATCGCAAGCGGTGAGCCTCGACGCCTCGGATATTCATTTGACGGTTGGGCAACCGCCTTTTTTTCGTGTAGGCGGCGAAATTTTTCAATCCGGAGAAATTTTGACTGTGCAAGAACTGGAGAAAGTTTTAGCCAAAATTTCGTCGCCGAGACTGCGCGAAGAATTACAAAAAAATTTGGCGGTCGATTTCTCGCATGTTGACGAAAAGTTATCGCGCCGTTTCAGAGTAAATGTTTATTATCAAAGAAAATTTCCTGCGCTCGCCTTCCGACTTATCGCCAAAAAAATCCCGAAGCTCGAAGAGTTGGGAGCACCTGTCGCGCTTAAAAAATTCTTCCATGCCGCGCAGGGCTTAATTTTGGTGACGGGCAGAACGGGTTCGGGAAAATCGACGACGCTTGCCGCTTTCCTCAATGAACTTTGTCAAATTCGCCCGTGTCACCTCTTGACGCTCGAAGATCCGATTGAGTTTGAGTACTCGGCAGAAAAATCTTTTATCAGTCAACGCGAACTCGGACAGGATTTTTTGAACTTCGCGGACGCGGTAAGGACGGCAATGCGCGAAATGCCCGACGTTTTGTTAATCGGCGAAATTCGCGACGCGGCAACCATGCATGCGGCTCTTGAGGCGTCGGCAGCGGGCGTTTTGGTTTTGGCGACGTTGCACACAAAATCGGCGGCGGAAACCGCAATGCGCGTCGAAACAATGTTCCCGCTCGTTCAGCGCGACGCGATACGCGATTTATTTGCCGACGAATTCAGCGCGATAATTTCTCAACAGCTCGTCAAAACTGCGCGGGGACGAACCTGCGCGGCGGAAGTTTTATTGGCTAATCCGGCGGCGCGGTCGCTGATTCGGCAGGGAAAATACGTGCAACTTCAAAACGTCATGATGAGCGGGCGGGCGCAAGGTATGCAGACAATGGAA
>CAMNEX010000130.1 GCA_946536825.1 uncultured Selenomonadales bacterium
GCGCGGAGACTTCGACAAGCGGCTTAGAAGTTTTTTCCTGCGCGGAAGTCTCGACAGTCAAATCCAAAATTTTTTCCGGAATGGGTAATTCAACAGTCGGCTTGGAAATTTTATCCAACATTTTGGGATTCACTTTAGCCAACGGCTTAAATGTTTCTTGCAATGGGAAATTTTCTTCGGGCTTAGGTTCTTCAAAAGATTTGCCGTCGCTAGGAGTAGTTGTAGCGATTTTCGCCGCATTTATTCCGTCTAGCGGTTTAAACGCTTCTTGTAACGGGAAATTTTCTTCGGGCTCGGTTTTTTCAAAAGGTTCGGCGTTTTCATTCTCAAGTGCTTTTGCGAGTACCTCCGCCTTGACCTCTGCCAGCGGCTTAAAAACTTTTTCGAGTGGAAAATTTTCTAATGGCTTTTGATTTTCTACGGACTCAATAATTTCTTCTTCAGGCTCAATTTCTGTATCAGTTGAAGTTTTTTCTTCCGGTGGCTCAACAATTTCTTCGACAACGGGCACTTCCGATTCTTTTTTTAATTCTGCCGCGTAGGCTGCTTTGACTTCTTCTGTAAATTTCTTTTCGTCGTCGCGCTGTTTTTTTATTAAAAATCGATTTATCAACGTCATGAAAAACGAAGTCGTCAAGAGCAAAGTCCCCAAGTACAAGAGAAATTTTTTGTCCGGAACGGGCGAAAAGAAAAATGCCGCGAAGATAACCACAACTGACAGCACGGCAACGGCAATCAGAGTACTGTAATAAATTTTCAGCCCCAGACGTTTTGCAAGCGCGTGCACCAGCACTATGCTGACAATCATGACGCTCGGCACTATCAAAAAAAATGCCAAACCCAATCCCTCCACGAAAAATTTTCAGTTTTCAGCCTGCTTGCCGCCTTTGACTTCGACGCGCCGTTTAAAATTCCTTTAAAAATTTTTCCTTGCCTGTTATAATCATTGCATTAAAAATTTTGGAGAAAACAATGCATCAATTTCTATTTTATATCGGAGATTTTCCGATTCGTTCTTACGGCGTGATTTTATCGCTGTCGATTTTTTTGGCAACGGGCGTCGGCTACTTCATGGCGAAGGTCGATAATCGCGGCTACGAAAAATTTATAATCGACATTGGTTTAATCGGCGGCTTTTTCGGTTTGCTCGGAGCTCGCCTTTGGGACGTTTTCTTTTTCGATTGGGATTATTATCAAAATCATCTCGACGAAATTTTAAACGTTTGGCAGGGCGGCATGGCTGTTCAAGGCGGAATTATTTTGGGCGTGACGGCGGGCGCACTTTACGCCAAAACAAAAAATCTCGACGTGATTCACCTTGCCGACCTCATGGCTCCGGCGATTGTTTTGGGTCAAGCGTTGGGGCGTTGCGCAAACCTTTTGAACGGCGACGCCTTCGGAGCTCCCACGGGCGGCAATTTCGGAATAATTTATCCCGATACAACGCTTGCTTATCGAACTTACGGAGCGCAACCGCTTTTTCCCGCCGAGGTCTGGGAGTGTCAGCTTGACATTGTGATTTTTGCACTGCTTTTAATTTTCCGTTGCACAGATTATGTTAAAGGGCAATGTTTCGCGCTTTATGTCATGCTTTACGCGGCGGCGAGATTTGCTTTGGAATTTTTGCGAGGAGATTATACAAACGAAGTTTTCAGCTTTTTGAAAAGTGCGCAGGTCACGAGCGTCATTGCGTTTACGATTGCCGCGGGAATTTTTATCTTTCTACAAATGCGCAAGTCGCCACGCTAAAAAATTTTTATTTTGGAGGGAACTAAAGATGACAGAAAAATTATCCGAAGATATTATTAAGATGGTTGAGCGATATAATCGCCCGCCGAACAAACTTCGTTCGTTGCAGGAGATTAACGCCCGATACAATCTCTCGCTTGAAACTTATAAAAAACTTTGCTTCTCGTCGGGTGACGTTCGCGATCAAAAAATTGCCACTCACGCCGAAATAAAAATACTCGGCTGGGTTTTGGGCAAGCCCGATAAGGACGTTATCAAAGACATTACCGACCACTCTAATCGTCCGATTTATCCGGGACAATTTTTAAAATGAATGAACTTAGAGAACTTCAAAAAATTATCGACGAAGAGAAAAGCGAGTTCCGGCGATTTTCGCGGAAATTTTATTTCATAGCGGTCGCCACCTTTCTGTCGTTGGCATTTGCGATTGTGCTTTATCCCAAGTCGCAACTTCCGCCGAGTTGGCACGAAGAAATTTTGCCGTCAAACGCGCTAAGTTACATAAAAGACGGCGAACTTGCCGCTTTACCCGACGGCGATTATCCGCTTGCCATGCCGCCCAAAGGAGTTTTTGTCGAAGGAATTGCGCCAATGCTCCTTGTTCAAGTCAACGGCATTTATTATCCGCTCAACATTGCTGACGATTCTGTTATCCCGCGTCAGGGAAAAACTTTGCCGTTAAAAATCTTATTCGGATTCACTTCCGCGCACGCTGAAAATACTCTCAAGTACAAAGAAAAAACCGGCAACGATCCTGTCGCCGATTATCGGAAGAAAGCAATTTATTATCTTGAAGTCAAAAACGGATTCGGGCGCGTTCAGAGGAAATTTGAAATTAAAGACGTTACGACTAAAGGTTACAAAGATTAATCTTCGGATTCTTGCGCGGTGTTGTCTTCGGATTCAGGCGGCTCGATATCGGCGGGCTTGGGCGGATTGTTATCCTGTGGCTCGTCGGGGTCGGGCATGACGGTATCTCGGAACTTTGACCAAAAATCCAACTGCTGATCATTGTAAGTGTTAAACGGACAAAATATTTCATGTTTAAAATTTGCGGCTTCGACGGATGAGAAGTCAACGATAAAAATTGCGCTGACAACTGCCGTTGCCAATATTAAATTTTTCGCTAACCTACTCATCGGGGTTCATTCCTTGTTAAGATTTATTTGAACGGAGTTTGGGGCGGTGTGAAAATTTTTATTTTACCGCCGCGAATATCGCGGGAAGGTCGTTTCGGTTTGCTCGGAATATAACGCGGTTTTGGGCGAACGGGCAAACGCGGCGTATAAAATTTTGGCGGAGTTTTCTCCGAGCGGTGCGGAATTTTTATCGTGGGGATAAATCTTCTCATCTCGACAAAATCATTTTCTGCCGCTTCGACTTCGCCCGCGAGAAAAAACATTATTGCGAATGTCGCTAAAATTTTGGCGGCATTTTTCATTTATATCCTCCCAAACAAGGAAAAAGGAAAGTAAGCGCGGGGCTGACTTTCCCATTTTCCGCTATTTTTTTTATGAATACAAATTACCATCTATGACGCGGAGGAGGAGGCGGCGGAGGCGGAGGATAATCGCCACGACCACGATAACCGGGCGGCGGGGGTGGCGGACCGTATCGCCAATGATCTCGTCTCGGCGGAGGAGGATAATAATCCGGTGGCGGGGGCGGTGGACCGTATCGCGGATGATGTCTTGAAAGTTCTTGTGATTCTATTCCGGATAGTTCTGTTGAGAAATCTATTTCTGCCGCCTGCGCGTCGGTCGTCAGCCCAAAATTCAACGCGCCGCATATTGCCAGAGCAGTCAAACCCTTTAGAATTTTTTTCAACGAAATCACTTCCTTTTATGCCAATTCTTTGATTAAAAATATTGCGAGCAAGCCGCCGACAATTTCGTGGGGAATATCCAAAGCGACTCCGATTAGTGCCAATATCAGCGGCATCTCAATTCCTCCTCTTAACTTTTTCTCCAATGCCGATTTGCTTTCGACTTATGTTGCATTAATTCTACAAAGTTTTTTCGCGTTTGTCATTAAGGAAGGATTAAAAAGTTTTACTCAAAGAATTATTCTTCAAGTTTCTGCTGTCTTTACAGAAAAAAATTGTCGCTTGCTGATAGACAACAAATTAAAAAGTTCAGTGTATACTTATTGCAAAGGAGGCAGATAAAAATGAAAAATCTTACTGAACTGGTTTTTATTCTCGACCGCTCCGGCTCCAGTTACAGCGACGTTAAGCGGATTATC
>CAMNEX010000131.1 GCA_946536825.1 uncultured Selenomonadales bacterium
CGGCGAGCCGCCCGTCCTTGGGCGGCTTCAATTAGATTGATTATTTTCTCTTAAAAAAACGGCCTCCAAAAGAAAGGAATCTCGCGAGCGATTTTAGTTTGATTTATTAAAAGTTGTTGTCATTTCCAAACGTTTGGTTTATTATTAATTAAAATTTATTTATTGTGCGGGAGTGGTTTCATGGACGATAAAATTTTGGATTGGGTATTGCCGGCGGAAAAATTCTCTCAGGACGGAGATCCCGACTCCATGCAAGCCGTCGCACGTGAAATTTTCGCTCTCGATAAAAATTCTGCCGAAGGTCTCGCGATTATGGCGGAGTCTTCACTTTATCTGGGAAATTTGCAGGAAGCTGAAACTCTCGCGCAATACGCCCTTGCCGTCGAACCCAATCATCTGCGCGGACGACTTGTCGCGGGCGGCGTCGCCATAAAAAATTTTAAGCTCAAAGCTCAATTGCAAATTTTGGAAGGCGTAATAACCGACGCGCATAAAGAATTAAAAAATCTGCGCGAACAACTTCGGAAGCACAATAGAAAATTCGCCTTCAACCTTCGCAGAAGAACTTCGGAGGATACCGCCTTTGAAAAGCAACTCGACAAGAAAAATTTTATCGCGAAGTCGCTTTTATTCAAAGCACTCTGCTGGAGTTCCAATGGACTTTATCTGACCGGCGAACCTGCGCGGGCGTCTCAAGCTCTTTTCGAGGCAAGTTCCCTTACCGAAAATAAATCCCTCGCGGCGGAGCTTTATTCCAAACATTTATTCTTGAGAAATTATCGCGACGCCTCGCAAGCGCAGACAAAAGAGCTCGCCCAAAAATACAATTCTTTTTTTGCTGAAATTGCGCCCTTC
Source organism: uncultured Selenomonadales bacterium (assembly GCA_946536825.1). Taxonomy (GTDB): domain Bacteria; phylum Bacillota; class Negativicutes; order Selenomonadales; family Selenomonadaceae; genus Quinella. Next base: position 856 of record CAMNEX010000131.1, read on the forward strand.
CGCCACGACAAGAAATTTTTCGACGCCGATAAAAAAATTCACGTCGGATATATTTCGCCCGATTTCCGCGAACACGCCGTTGCAAATTTTATTCCGCCGCTCCTGCAGAATTACGACGCCGAAAATTTTTCCGTGACGTGCTACTCAACCGGCAAAAGCGATTTCGTCACCGATAAGCTTAAAAAATTCAAAGTCGATTGGCGCGACCTGCGCGGCGAAGAAACTCCGACGGCGGCTGAAATTATTTTCCAAGATGATGTTGATATTCTTGTCGATCTGTCGGGACATTCGCAGGACAGTTGTTTACCGATTTTGGCTTATCGCCCTGCGCCCGTTCAAATTTGCGGAATAGGTTACACGGCGACGACCGGGCTTGCGACTGCGGATTATTTTTTATCCGACAAAATTTGTTCGCCCGAAAATTTGCCGACGAATTTTACAGAAAAAATTTTACGCGTCGAGCCTTGCAATTTATGTTACGAGCCGGAATTTATTCGCGAAATGCCCGCGCCCGAACTCCGCGCTCCCGTCCTGAAAAATGATTTTCTAACTTTCGGCTGCTTTAACAACTTCGCCAAAATCAACGAAGATTTGCTTTACCTTTGGCGGGCGATTTTGGAGCGCGTGCCGCATTCGCGCCTGATTCTTAAAAATAAAATTTGTAGTCTCGACGAGGGCAGGGAACTTGTCAAAGAAAAATTATCCAAAATGAGTTTTCCGCTCGACAGAATAGAGTTGCGCCCCTACAGTCCCGATTATCTCGAACAATATCGCGAACTCGACATTGCACTTGATACTTATCCTTACACGGGCGGAACGACCACTTGCGAGGCTTTGTTTATGGGCGTCCCCGTGATAACTCTGCGCGGAAAAACGCACGCCTCCAGGTTTGGCGCGTCGATTTTATCTGCCGCTGATTTGTCGGAGCTTATCGCTCAAAATTCTATGGATTACATTCAAAAAGCCGTCAAGTTGAGTCGGCGAAAAGATTTGCTTGCCGCCTATCATGTCGGGCTTCGCGAACACGTCCAACATTCCGCGCTGACTGATTCAAAAAAATATATTCACGAGTTGGAAAAAATTTATCGCTCGCTCTGGAAAGATTTTTGTAAAAATTAAAGGAGGCTTTTTATGGCATTGAACAAAAACTCGGTTGAATTGCTTGCGCCCGCCGGTCAATGGGAGTCGCTGGTTGCGGCGATTGAGGCGGGTGCGGACGCCGTTTATCTCGGCGGTAAGGCTTTTAACATGCGCGTTCACCGCACGGATTTTAATTTCGACGACGCGCAACTCAAAGCGGCCATTGCATTTGCTCACGAACGCGGCGTTAAAATTTATATCACGCTCAACAATTTAATCAGCGCGGAGGAAATTGCGCCGCTCGAAAAATATCTTGCCTATCTCAATGAAATTCAGCCCGACGCAATTTTGGTTCAGGATTTGGCGGTTATAAATCTTGTCCGCAAGCTCGGCATAAAAATTCCAATGCATGCTTCGGTTATGATGAACACGCACAACTTCCACGCGATTGAACTCCTTAAAAAATTCGGGATAACTCGCGTCGTTGTCGGCAGGGAACTGACTTTAACCGAAGTTTCCTTGCTCAAAGAGCGCACCGGCATTGAGGTAGAATATTTCATGCATGGCGACATGTGTTTTGCCGAGTCGGGGCAATGCATTCATTCGGGCGTTGTCTTTGGGCAGAGCGGCAATCGCGGGCGTTGCATGAAGCCTTGCCGTTGGATTTACAAATTTATCGACGAGGCGACGGGCAAAATTTTAAATGATTCGTCCTACAAACTCGCGCTCAACGATATGTGCATGTTCAGAAATATTCCCGACCTTATTCAAGCGGGCGTCGTGAGTTTCAAAATCGAAGGGCGTATGCGTCCGCCCGAATTTGTTCGCCGCCTCGTTTCGACTTATCGCCAAGAAATTGATTCTTACCTTGCCGACCCGACGGGTTACAGCGTCGACGCGGTGCGCTGGGAAAATCTTTATAAAAATCGCGTCCGAGACTTCACAACAACTTTTGCCTTCGGAACTCCTACGATTAAAGACATCGGGACTTCGGGCGTGCGCGAGCCGCGAATTTTTTCCCGCGCAGTTGTCGAGCCCGATTTTGACGACCCGACAGTTAAAGAAATTTTTTCCTCCGAACGGGCGATTAAATCTTCCGGCAAGCCGCAATTATCTGTGCGGGTTTCGAGTTTGGAAAGTGCACGGGCGGCGATTCAAAGCGGCGCAGATTTAATTTATATCGGCGGCGAAGTTTTCAAGCCGCAAAAGCCGTGGACGCTTGCCGAAATAAAAAAAGCCGCGGAAGTTGCTCACACCTTCGACAGGAAAATTATTTTGGCGACGCCGCGAACTTCCAAAGATAAGGACTGCGCCGAAATTCAATTAGGAATGCAGAATGAGGAATTAGAAATTGACGGCGTACTTGTCGGGAATTTGGGCTCGCTGAGTTTGATAAAATCTTTGACGGACGCGCCGATTTATGCGGACGTTTCGTTCAATTTGTTTAATCCTGTCGCGGCGGAGTTTTTAAAAAGTCTCGGAGCGGTTCGGGCGACGGCGTCCCTTGAATTGAGTTTCGCGCAGGTTAGGAGTGTCGTAGAAAATTCTCCTCTGCCGATTGAAATTATCATTCACGGCGCGACCGAATCAATGATTTGCGATCACGACTTCGCCAAGCTTTATCTGCCCGATTACGACGAATTTGCGACGCCCGAAAAATTAAATCGGCATTACGCGCTTGAAGACGAGTCCGGCGAAATTCATTCCCTGCGCCTCGACCAATTCAAGCGTTGGCATATTTTCTTCGGCAAGGAGTTATGTCTTTTGCCTTACGTCGAGAAATTTTTTGGCGCGGCGGCGTTGCGTATCGAGGCGCAGAATTATTCGCCCGAAATTACCGCGCAGGTTGTGAAACTCTATCGCAAGGCTTTGGACGGCGAAAATTTTTCCGCGCTTTTCGACGAGTACAAAAAAATTTCTCCGAAAAAACTCGGCGCGGGCGTTTATCGTTTCAAGCAAAGCAAAAATTCGATTCAGTGACACTTCCCATGCCTAAAGGCAGGGGCTTCTGATTTTAAATTGAATGTTTTTAGCCGGCAG
>CAMNEX010000132.1 GCA_946536825.1 uncultured Selenomonadales bacterium
CTTTTGGGCGCAGGAATTACAATGGGACTGGCGGCAATCGGCGCGGGCGTCGGCGACGGTCTTGTCACGAGCAAATTTATTGACGGCATTACTCGCCAACCCGAAGCGAAAAATACGCTCTTCACCAACACCCTTATTTCCGTCGGCTTAATCGAGGCTATGGCGATTATCGCAACGGTCGTCGCGCTCATCATGCTCTATGCAAACCCGCTTCTTTAATGCGTAATGCTTAATGCGCAATTAAAGGAGTGATTTGTTTTGATTGAAATTAACGCAACGATTATCGCGCAGATACTCAACTTTTTAATCTTGGTTATTCTCTTGCGTGCGGTTGCTTACAAACCTGTCGCTCGACTCCTGCAACAGCGTTCGGACAAAATCCGCGACACCCTCGACAAGGCGGAGGCTGATAGGAAAGCCGCCGAACAAACTTTGGCGGAATATAAAAATCAGCTCGCCGCCGCGCATAAAAAAGCGCAGGAGATTGTCGAGAAAGCGAATTTAACTGCCCGCCAAGAACACGACGCCGCAGTTGCCGAGACGCGCAAGGAAATTGAGCGCATGAAACTCACCGCACAAGCCGAGATTGAAAACGAACGCAATCGCGCTTTTGAGGAAATGAAATCGCAGATTGTCACGTTGAGTTTGGCGGCGGCAGGCAAAGTCGTTTCCAAAAATCTCGATACCAAAGAAAATGACAAGCTCGTCAACGATTTTATTTCCGGACTCAACAAAGACATGTTCGCGGATATGAAATGAGGTGGCTCAATGCTTAACATTCAGCTCGCCTCCAAATACGCCGCGGCGATTTTTGAAATTGCCAAGGACGAAAAAAATCTCGACGGCTACGACAAAGATTTAGCCAAAGTCCGCGCAGATGTTTTCGCAATTCCCGAAGCGGTTAAATTTTTCCAAAATCCGCTTATTCCCAATCCGGCGAAAAAAGATTTGCTAAAGCGGGCTCTCGACAAGGAAATTTCCGAAACCGTCATGAATTTCTTAATGCTCCTTGTCGACAAAAAAAGAATCGGCGTCTTCAATGAAATTTACGACATTTTTACTTCGCTGAAGAATAAGGAACAGGGCGTTTTAATCGCGGACGTGACAAGCGCGTTTCCTTTATCCAAAAAGCAACAGGACGCGCTTATCAGAAAGCTTGCTTCGTTGACGGGACGTAAGCCCGATAAGGTTAAAATTCGCCCGCACAAAGATACTTCGATTTTAGGCGGACTTATACTGAAAATCGGCGATAAGCGAATTGACGGCTCCGCCGCCGGTCGCTTGCGCGCTCTTCAAAATTCTCTTAGGGAATAGGGATTAAAACCCTTAACAAGAGGTGACGAATCAAATATGAAAATAAATCCTGATGAAATCACTGCGATAATCAAGGATCAGATTAAAAATTACAACGTCGATTTAAATGTTGACGAGGTCGGCACGGTCATTGAGATTGGCGACGGCATTGCGCACATTCACGGGCTAGATAAGGCTATGTCGGGCGAGTTGCTCGACTTCGGCGACGATATTTTTGGTCTCGTCCTTAACCTTGAGCAGGATAACGTCGGCGCGGTTATTCTCGGTCGCGATAACGAAATTAAAGAGGGCGCGACAGTCAAACGCACCGGCAGAATTATGCAGGTTCCTGTCGGCGAAAATATGATCGGGCGCGTCGTCGACGCTTTGGGGCGTCCGATTGACGGCAAAGGACCTATTCAGACGACAAAGGCTCGCCCCGTTGAATTCAAAGCTCCGGGCATTGCGGACAGAAAATCTGTTCATGAACCGTTGCAAACGGGCTTAAAGGCTATCGACGCCCTTGTTCCTATCGGGCGCGGACAGCGCGAATTGATTATCGGAGACCGCGGTATAGGAAAATCCGCGATAGCAATCGATACGATTATTAATCAGAAGGGGCAAAATTGTATCTGCGTTTATGTGGCGATTGGTCAAAAGGCTTCGACTGTCGCCCGCGTCGTGAAAACTTTGGAAGATCATGGCGCAATGGAATATTCAATCGTCGTGGCGGCAACGGCGGCGGATTCTGCTCCGCTCCAATATCTCGCGCCTTATTCGGGCGTCACGATGGCGGAATATTTTATGTACGAAAAACACGGACATTGCCTTTGCATTTACGACGATTTAACAAAACACGCGGCGGCTTATCGCGCAATGTCGCTGTTGTTGAGGCGTCCTCCGGGTCGTGAGGCTTATCCCGGCGACGTTTTTTATTTGCATTCAAGACTTTTGGAACGCGCCGCAAAATTAAGCGACAGACTCGGCGCGGGCTCCATAACCGCTTTGCCGATTATCGAAACTCAAGCGGGCGACGTTTCAGCTTACATTCCCACGAACGTCATTTCAATTACGGACGGGCAGATAATGCTTGAAACGGATTCTTTTTATTCGGGCATACGTCCGGCAATCAGCGTCGGTTTATCGGTCTCCCGCGTCGGCGGTTCCGCGCAGATTAAAGCAATGAAACAAGTCGCAGGCACAATGCGCTTGGATTTGGCGCAGTATCGTGAGCTTGCGGCGTTCGCGCAATTCGGCTCCGACCTCGACAAGGCGACAAAAGCTCAACTCGACCGCGGCGCACGCATGGTTGAAACGCTTAAGCAGTCGCAATATTCACCGCTCCAAGTTGAAGACCAGGTTTTGACGATTTACACGGCGGTTAAAGGCTTTTTGACGGATATTCCCGTTGACAAAGTTGTCACCTTCCACAACGATTTTATCAAGTTCATGCACGCGAGCCACCCCGACATCGGCAAGAAAATCGCCGAGAAGAAAAAGCTTGATGACGCGCTTGAGGCTGAAATTAAAGCGGCAATCGTCGAATTTAAAGAGACAGTCACCTACAAGACTGCGGGCTGAGGCGGTGGAGTAAATGGCAAATTTACAACACATACGCCGCCGCATTAAAAGCGTCAAGAATATCCAGAAAATAACAAACGCAATGGACATGATAGCGCGTTCGAGATTCAACGCGGCGCGAGAGGCTTTGCTTTCAAATCTTCCCTACGTTGCCAAAACAAAGGAAATTATGCGGCGCGTTATGGGGCAAATGCGCGGGCAGGAATACGAACACCCGTTTGTAATGACACGCGACGAATTGCGCGAAAACGTCGAGCTGGGCGAAGGAAAATTTCTATTTGTAGTCATTGCGTCGGACAAAGGGCTTGCGGGTTCTTTTTCAAGCAACGTCTTCAAAGAGGCGCATGACGTAATCGAATACGACGGCACAACCGAAAGCACTTCCCTTGACGAAGACGGCGACGACGAGAATTTTCACAAGAAAAATTTCGACGCGGTTAAAGGTATCAAACCGGCAAGTAACAGAACTTCCAAGCAACAACGGCAAATGAAAGCTACCGGCAGTATGGCAAAGGCCTCTACGCGGCGGACAAGCGGCGGCGGCGCGGGCGGCGTTTCTTCGGAGTCTCGTGAATATCACGACGCGGATTATATTGAAGGCATTGAGTTAATCACGGTCGGCAGAAAGGCGACGACGCATTTTAAACAGCGCGGCTACAATATCATAAAAAGCTATCACGGCATAAGCGAACGCCCGCAATACAAATACGCCAAGGAAATTTCCGATTTGATTATCGAACGCTTCGAGAGCGGCGAAATTATCGACGTGACTTTGATTTACACGCAATTTAAATCGGCGATAAGTTGCACGCCCGATGACGTGACGTTGCTTCCGATTATCACGGACGATTACGCAAAAGCCAATGAAAATCTCAAGGAAGAGTATATTTACGAACCCGACGTTGTCACGATTTTAAATGACTTCTTGCCGCGCAGGTTGGCAACCAGAATTTACGGAGCAATGTTGCATTCTGCCGCCTCGGAACTTTCTTCGCGTATGAACGCAATGAGCAATGCAACCGATAACGCGCAAGAACTCGTCGGCAGATTGAATCTCTTCTACAATAAAGTTC
>CAMNEX010000133.1 GCA_946536825.1 uncultured Selenomonadales bacterium
GCATGGGCAAGCACGTTCGCAATTTATCATTGACGGCAATGGGTGCTATCGGCGCAATGGTCGTCACAGTTGTTATATCTCTACTCAAAAATTAAGGGGGAAATTGTTATGGCAAAAAAATCCGGCGAAACTTTGGAGGCTATCAAGGCGAAGTTCAACAAGCAGGCCGTTGACGAGCGCGTTCGCGGCGAAATTCCTTACACAACGCGCTGGCACAATCATTTCCACATTGACGCGCCGCATTCTTTAATCAGCGACCCTAACGGCTTGTGCTGTTGCGACGGCGTCTATCACATTTTCTGTCAGTGGAATCCCGTTCCCGAAAATAAGAATTGGCACAAGAATAAATCTTGGATGCACACCGCGACAAAAGATTTTATCAACTACACCATGCCTGAACTTTCGCTCTGGCCGAGAGATATTCACGACAAGGACGGTTGCCACAGCGGTTGCGGTTTCGTCGAGGACGGAAAAGTTCGCGTTTTCTATACCTGCAACGCCCGCGATGAAAATTATGTTCGTACTGTTGCTCAACGCTTCGGCACACTTGAAGAGGACGGCTCCATTACATTGGACGAAATTCAAATTTCCGGCAATCCCGAAGGTTACACCGCGCATTTCAGAGATCCAAATTTCTTCTATCGCAACGGCGTCCGCTACTTCGCAATGGCGGCTCAGCGAATGAGCGACATGACTAAAAGCTCCCGCCCGACTAATGGCGCAGTCCTTATCTACAAGGAAAAAGCTGAGGGCGGTTGGGAACTCCTCGGCGAAGTCAAGACGGATTATTACGATTTCGGATACATGTGGGAATGCCCCAACCTTTTGCAATTTGAAGATATGGACGTTCTGATTGTTTGCCCGCAAGGCGTTCCGCATGAAGAATTGAAATATCAAAATCACTGCCTCGCCGGCTATTTTATCGGGCATTTCTCGGTTGATAGCCTCGACATGATTCACGGCAAATTCCACGAACTCGACAAGGGCTTTGATTTCTATTCTCCGCAGGTTTTCGCCAATGAGGCTCGTCATATTATGGTTGGTTGGGTTGGTATGCCCGACCTCGTCGATCAAATCCCCTCCGCCGAAGATGGCTGGCTTTATTCCTTGACAATGCCGCGTGAACTCACAATTCATCAGGGCAAAGTCCGCAGTCAGCCTGTCGAAGAAATGAAAGCTCTTCGCCAAGCTCGCACCGACGTCGACGTTTCCAACGGACAAAATATCCCCGTCAAACTGCCGGAAGCCTCCGAAACCGAACTCAATCTCACTTTCGGCGAGGCGCGCAAGGTTGAAGTCTCTGTTAATTGGGGCAAAGAAAAATTCGCTATCAGATACGACCGCGACGCGCAAATTATTACCCTCGACCGCAACGGCATGAATCTCGGCGGCAAAGGTATTCGCGAATTCCATGACGGCAAAAACACTGACGTTGAGTTAGGTATTCGCAAATTTAAACTCTTCACCAACCTTGAACTCAACTTCCGCATGTTCGTCGATAAATCCGTTATTGAACTCTTCCTCCAGGACGGCGAAGAAGCTTGCAGTCTCCTCGTTTACCCCGAAGAGGACGTTGCGCCCGTTCTCGAAGTCTCCGGCGATAAACCGCTTCAAAGGATTTCGGGCAAAGTTTGGCAGCTCGGTAAATTCACCTACAAATAAATCGTTCCTTTAAAAAATTTTTTCTCCCCTGCAATAGCGCGGGGGATTTTTTTTTGATATCATGATAAAAAACTTTCGAGGAGGCGAAATCAAAATGACAATCAGCGATTTTTTGGGCGTTTTTTTAATTCTTATGCTCCTGCAGGCGGTCGGGACGCATTTGCAGGTTAAAAAATATCGGAAGACAGTCAGCAAACTCCATAAGCTGGGAAATTTGGGAGTGGGAGCAAAGCGCGGCAAGCTCGGCGGCGGGAATATCGTTATTATCGCTTGCAAAGGTGACGGAATTGTCACCGGCGCGGAAGAAATGAAAGGCATGACAATTTTTGCCGGCTTTAAGGAGTTGCCCGAACTTGTCGGAAGGAGTATTTACGATTTAAAATTAGATTATCTGGTCGATGAGAAAAAAAATAAGGCGTATTTGCAGGCGATTGAGGCTTTGGAAAATCGATTAAAAAATAATGCGGGAGGAGGCGAAGAATCATGCGAGCCCTAAAATTTTTTCTGCGCATGTGGGGATTTATTGTCGGAATGGTTTTGACTTTTGCGGCGTTGCCCGTCGGCGAATGTAAAGTTGCGGTTGATGATATTCGCTCGGCTTTTATCGAAGAGGTTGAGGAAATTTCAAAGACAACTTACGTTATCGGGCACACCTGCCCCGACAGCGATACCGTTTGTTCGGCGATTGCCTACGCGAATTTGAAACAAAAACAAAATTTCAAATGCGAGCCGCGGATTTCCGGCGCGATTAACAAGGAGACAGATTTTATCCTGAAATATTTCGACGTGGACGCGCCGCCCGTGATTGAAAATGTTTCGGGGAAAAATATAATTCTCGTCGACCATAACATTTCCGCGCAGGCGGTTGCGGGTATAGAAAATGCTTGCGTAATGGAAATTATCGACCACCACAATTTATTTGGCGATATAAAGGCGCAAAAACCGATTTTTTATCTGACAATGCCCGTCGGCTGTACTGCGACGATTGTTTGGTTGTGTTATCGGCAAAATAACGTCGCGATTGATAAAAAAATGGCGGGGCTGATGTTCGGAGCGATTTTGTCGGACACGGATAATTTGCGCTCGGCAAATACAACGGGCTTGGACATTGAAGCGGCGAATAATCTGCAGAAAATCGCGGCGATTGACGACAGGAATAAATTTTTTGTGTCAATGGAAAAAGATTTTACGAATTACGACGGCATGAGCGAACGGGAAATAATTTTCATCGACTTTAAGGAATTCGGCGCGGGGAATTTAAAATGCGGCTGGTCAACGGTCGCGACGCTAAACATTTCGGAGCGCGAGAAAATAAAAATGCGCCTAGATGACTTCATGAAAAAATTTTTCGACAAGCAAGGCTTAGACATGTTTTTTATAAAATTGCATGAGATAGAAAATTATTCGGCGGAAATGCTTGCCTACGGCGTCGGGGCGCGAGAAATTTTATCGGCGGCTTTGGGCTTGGAGGATAAAAATAATTTCGTACTCGAAAAAAATTTGCCGAATAAAAAAATAGCTCGCGGGATAACGGCGGCGATAGAAAATAATCGAACGGCGGCATAAAATAAAAAAAACAGCCGCAATTTTTTTTGCGACTGCTTGAAAAGTTTCGATCAGAATTATTTTTGTTTCTTTTCTTTGATACGCGCTGCCTTGCCCGTGAGTTTGCGCAGATAATAAAGCTTCGCACGACGAACCGCGCCGCGGCGAACGACTTCGATTTTATCGACGCGGGGCGAATGCACAGGAAACATTCTTTCGACGCCGACGCCATAAGAAATTCTGCGGACGGTAAACATTTCGCGGACGCCGCTACCTTGACGCCCGATAACGACGCCTTCAAAAATCTGAATGCGTTCGCGAGTGCCTTCAACGATTTTTGCATGAACGCGCACGGTATCGCCCGGCGCAAATTGCGGAATGTTGTCGCGAAGTTGTTCCTTCTCCAAAAGTTCAATGATATTCAAATTAAGTCCTCCCATCTTTGTCCGACGTTCTTGCCCGCAATGCAGAGGAACGCCCCAACAGTTTGCAAAGTCTAACACAAAAATTTTGTCGCTGTCAACGATTTTTTTATTGACAAAAGCGGCGATTTGCAGGAAAATATGCGCGTTGAAAATTGAATACTGATTGAATCGAGTGGCGCAAGCCTCAATAGAGAATCCGGTCGAAAGCCGGAACGGTCACGCCACCGTAGCGGGGAGCGACTCTGCAAAAATGTCACTGAGGAAACTTGGGAAGGCGCAGAGGAGC
>CAMNEX010000134.1 GCA_946536825.1 uncultured Selenomonadales bacterium
ACTTCGTTGGCGTCAAATTCTTCCGTGCGCTTTGAAAAATACGCCGCGTAATATGCCAACGGATAATGAACTTTGCAATAAGCAATGCGATAAGCCATCATGACATAAGCCGTGGCGTGCGCCCGCGGGAAAAGATATTTTATTTTTTGGCAAGAATCAATGTACCAATCGGGCACTTCATGCGCTTTCAAGTCTTCGACGTCTTCCGCCTTAATGCCCTTGCCCTTGCGGACGTTTTCCATTGTCTTGAAAGATTTCAGCGCGTCAACGCCGTGATGAATCAGATACATCATAATATCATCGCGGGCGGAAATGGCGTTTTTCAAAGTGCAAATGCCCTGCCGAATTAAATCCTGCGCGTTGCCGAGCCAAACGTCCGTGCCGTGCGAAAAACCCGAAATTCTAACCAAATCGCTAAAACAATCGGGCTGTGTGTCGTCAATCATCTGCCGCGTAAAATTCGTTCGGAACTCCGGCAAGCCGAAAGTCCCCGACTTCGTCCCGATTTGTTGCGAAGTAATTCCCAGTGCGCTTGTCGAGTTAAATAAACTAAGCGTCGGCTTATCGTCGAGCGGGATTGTTTTCGGGTCGCGGTGAGTTAAATTTTCCAACATGCGAATCATTGTCGGATCGACGTGCCCCAAAATGTCGAGCTTGACGAGCCGCGAGCTTATCGAGTGATAATCAAAATGCGTCGTCGTGGTTGAGGCGTCTTTGTTATCGGCGGGGTATTGAATCGGCGTAAAGTAATGAATATCCATATCACGCGGCACAACCATAATTCCCGCGGGGTGTTGACCCGTCGTGCGCTTGACGCCTTGACAACCCGCCGCGATTTTCGCAATAAAGGAGCCGTGTTTTTTCATGCCGCGTTCGTCGTAATATTTTTTCACGAAACCGAAAGAAGTTTTCTCGGCGACAGTCGAAATTGTTCCGGCGCGATAAACATTGTGCTTGCCGAAAAGAACTTCGGTGTATTTGTGCGCGGTGGATTGATATTCGCTTGAAAAATTCAAATCAATATCGGGAACTTTATCGCCGTCGAAGCCGAGAAAAACCGCAAAGGGAATGTCATGACCGTCTTTAATCAGCGGGTGCCCGCAGACGGGACAATTTTTATTTTCGAGATCGTAGCCGCAACCAACTTCGCCATGCGTGAAAAATTTGCTGTAACGACACTTCGGGCAACGATAATGCGGCGGCAAAGGATTCACTTCGGTAATTCCAATCAGCGTTGCGACGAACGAAGAACCGACACTTCCACGCGAGCCGACAAGGTAGCCGTCGTCATTGGATTTTTTGACAAGTCGCTGAGCGATTAAATAAAGTCCTGCGAAGCCGTGCCCGATAATGGGCTTAAGCTCCTGTTCAAGCCGCGCCTCAACCAACGCCGGCAAATTTTCCCCGTAAAGTTTTCGCGCTTTGGCGTAGGAAGTTTCGCGAATTTCCTCCTCCGCCCCCGAAACCTGCGGCGAATAAAGTCCGTCGGGTATCGGCTTTAAAAATTCCACGGAGTCGGCTATTTTATTCGGATTTGTGACAATCGCCGCGTAAGCCGTCGCCTCGTCCAGATAATCGAATTCCTTAAACATTTCGTCTGTCGTGCGCAAGAAAAGCGGCGGCTGTTTGTCGGCGTCGGGATAACCTTTGCTCGCCATTAAAACTGCGCGGCAAATTGAATCTTCGGGATTAAGAAAATGTGCGTCGGTCGTTGCGACAAGCGGCTTGTTCAATTTTTTTGCAAGCTCGGCGACTTTCCGATTTATATTTCTCAAGTCCTCGTCACCATTAACCGTCGGAAAATCTTCGTTGCGGACGAGAAAATCATTGTTATGAATCGGCTGTATCTCCAGATAGTCATAGAAATTTGCGATTTCCTCAAGTTCGGTGTCGGATTTCCCCGCGACGATTGCCCGAATCAATTCGCCCGCCTCGCAAGCCGAACCGATTATCAAACCTTCGCGCATGTCATTTAAAAGGGTTTTAGGAATTCGCGGGCGATAATGCATGTACTTGATCTGACTGATTGAAATTAATTTGTACAGGTTGGCGAGCCCGACTTTGTTTTTGGCGAGAATGATAACATGGTTGGCGAATTTCTGCTTGAAGTCCTCGCCGACAAGATAACCTTCCATGCCGTAAATAATTTTAATTTTTTTGCCCGCTTTAGCCAATTTCTCGGCGGCCTGCGCGGCGTTGGGGAAAGCTTGAATAACTCCGTGGTCGGTTATCGCGATGGCTTGCCAATTCCAATCGGCGGCGGTCTTGATTAATTTTTCGACGGGAATAACGGCGTCCATCGCGCTCATTTGCGTATGAACGTGCAATTCTACGCGCTTAACTTCGGCGGTATCTTCGCGAGCCGGCTTTTTCTCCAAAACTTCAAGTGCATTGACAAAAAGAATAGGTTCCTTAATGTAGTCGTCGTATTTTGTCACTGCGGAAATTTTAACGAGACTGCCCGCCTTGAGCTTGTCGGCGAAAGGTTGCGCGTCGGCTTTTCTGTCGTCCTTAAAAAATTTTTTGCAACAAATGCCGTCGGTTTCGTCGGTCACGCAGAAGACAACGGCACTCGTGCCGTTTTTAAATTCGCGAACGCTGACGCCGTTTTTGTCACCCTCGCCGACCTCGCCGATTATCACGACCGCGCCGCTGTCCTCTTTAATGTCAACAATTTTGGTGACACTGTCCGGAATTTTCCCGTTGCGTTTTGCGCCGTTTACCCTTTTCCCATTTCCCTTATCCTTTATCCCTTTCTCAGATTTTTTTTCGGGAACAAAATCGTCGGAGACCACATTTTTAATTTCGACTTCCGCTTTGTATTGGTTGTGCAAAAATTCTTCGGCGGTTCGCAAAATTTGCTTGTCGAAATTTTTTCCCGTGTGGATTTCTATCTGCCAAGAATTGTTTTCGGGCGTGACGATAACTTCGCGCAATGTGCAACCTTTAAAATCCAAATTTATCTCCTCGAACAGGCTGAAAAATTTTTTATCGTCGTCTATTTTAAGTCTGTATCTGTCCAAAGCGTCACCTCCAAAAAAATTAGCCGAGAGCAAAACTTTCGCCGCCCTCGGCTGATTATTCGTCCGTAAATATTTTTAACGTTTAATCTTTGACGCCAGATAAAAATTATAAGCATTCATGTCGATAGCTAAAACATTTTTTTAATCATACGGCGGAAATTTCCTCCTGCGTCAGGGATTTTAAACCTTTGCTGTTGAGGAGAGCCTCCGCCTTTTTGGTGTCGTTGACGCGGAAAATCATATAAGCGCGTTCCTTGCCCGCGAAAGCGTACATGTATTCGATATTGACTTCCGCCGCGCTGAATTTCTGCAAAAGGTTGTTAAGATAACCCGCCTCGTCGGCAATGGCGTAGGCAAGTACGGGCGTAAGGGTCGCGACGAAATTATTTTCTTTGAGAACGTTGGTTGCCTCAAAAACGTCATTAACCAACATGCGCACAATCCCGAACTCGCTGGTCTCCGACAGGCTCAAGGCGCGAATATTAATTTTGTTCGTCGCGAGAACTTCTGTCAGCTTGTTCAATGTGCCGGGCTTATTCTCAAGAAAAACCGAAAGTTGATTGACGCTCATTTTTTCCACCTCCTAAATTTTTCTGGTGTCGATAACGCGAACGGCTTTACCCTCACTGCGCGTGATTGACTTGGGCGCGACGAGTGTAACTTTAGCTTTAATGCCGAGCATTGCCCGCAAGCCGTCCTCCAAAACTTTGCGGCGCGCTTGAACTTCGCCGATATTGTCGGTGAACATATCGGGCGTCATTTCGACTTTAACTTCAAAGGTATCCGTGTTGTTGACGCGCCCGACAATAATTTGATAATTCGCCGCGTAGCCGTTATTCATGAGCACGGTTTCAATCTGGCTGGGGAAGACGTTGACGCCGCGAATAATCAGCAT
>CAMNEX010000135.1 GCA_946536825.1 uncultured Selenomonadales bacterium
TTTTTTAACTAAAATTTAATATTTACAGATTTTATTTGAACAAGTTGGAAAATTTTTTAATAGTCTCGTCCTTTTTTTCGAGGACTTCGGAGTAATTGATTTTTATGCCGTTATTGAGTGCGTCTTCGGGTGCGGGCAGATTATATTTTTCGGGCATGGCAACATCACTGCGGACGGGAACAGTTCCGGCGTTGGCAACCATTTGTTGAGCTTCTTGGGAGATAAGATACTCGACGAATTTTTTTGCGTTGTCTTTATGGTCGGCGTCTTTGAAAATTGCAACGGGGCTCGGAACCATAAGCAATTCATGCGGATAAACCATTTTGAGCGGCGAGCCTTTATCGATTTTGCCCGCCGTAATGTAGTCGACACCCAAGCAAGCGTTCAAAACTCCGTCGGCAGTGTCGTCGACAACGCGTCCCGAACCTTTGCTTTTGGACGTGCCGTTGTCATGAAGGCGAACGATATAATCCCAGCCGAATTGTTTTTCAAGGAGCGCGATACTCATAAAAGCCGTGCCCGAAAGCGCGGGGTCGGCAATGCCGAAAGAATTTTTGTAAAGCGGATCTGTCGCTATTGTTTCCCAACCTGCAGGCTCCGTCGCAACTTTGTCGGTATTAATGACAATGCCGAGCGTGCCGAGGCGGACGGCGGTAAAGGAGCCGTCGTAATCGTCAAAGGGATTCAAAATTTCGTCGAAACCTGCGGGCTGATATTGTTCGAGCAAGCCTTCATTTTTCATTTGGTAAAAGTCGGGGACTTCGCTCGTCCAAATTATATCCGCCATGAGATGTCCGCTTTGGCGTTCGGCTTCGAGTTTCGCCATAATTTTTCCTGCGCCCGCCGATTGCCAATCGACATCAATTCCGGGATTTTTCGCCTTGAAACCTTCGACAATGCCGCCTATAAGAGATTCTTTCATTGAAGTGTAAATCACGAGCTTATTGGCGGAATTTTTATTTTCCGCGTTGCCCGTATCGGCAGATTTTTCGCCGCCGCCGCAACCCGCTATCAGCAGAGCCGCGCAGATTAGCATAAAAAACTTTTTAAACATCTTCTTAACCCTCCGATAAAAATTTTAACTCAAAGCGTTTTTCATATCGCGGACGTATTCGCCGACAAATTTTGGAGCTTCCTCGCCGTGCGCGGCAATAATTTTTATAATCGCTGAACCGACAATCGCGCCGTCGGAAATGTCCGCCATTTTTTTAGCCTGCGCGGGCGTCGAAATGCCGAAACCAACTGCGCAAGGAATTTTGGTGTTGGCTCTGACCGCCGCAACAATCGAAGTCAAATCGGTTTTAATTTCACTGCGGACGCCCGTCACGCCCAGGCTTGACACGATATAAACAAAACCCTCCGCCTCGCGGGCAATCATTGCAATTCGATTTTCGGAAGTCGGCGCAATCAGCGAAATTAAATCGACGTCGTATTTTTTGCAGAAGGGCAGGAATTCGTCCTTTTCCTCAAAAGGCAAATCGGGCAGAATCAAACCGTCAATCCCGATTTCTTTGCAAGTCGCGATAAATTTTTCCGCGCCGTAAGAAAAAATCACGTTGGCATAAGTCATGAAAACCATCGGGATTTTTATATCGCGGCGCAAGTCCCGTACCATGTCGAAAATTTTATCGGTCGTGACGCCGCCATTGAGAGCGCGAAGATTAGCCGCTTGAATCACAACGCCTTCAGCTGTCGGGTCGGAAAAGGGAATGCCCAATTCGACGAGGTCGGCTCCGTTGGCGACGGCGGCGCGGATAACGGCGGCGGTTGTTTTCAAATTCGGGTCTCCGCAAGTTATGAACGGTATAAACGCCTTGCCGTTCGCGAACGCCTGTTGAATTTTGCTCATTAACAATTCACTCCCGTTTTTTTTTATTATAATTATTAGAATACATTTTTGCAACGCAACCGCCAACATTATAAAAATTTTCCTGAAAGGAATTTACAAATCCGCTCGGCGGCGGAAGTGTCGTCGATATCGAATTGATAAATTTCGTCGGAGGTTTTCGGCTCGCTCGTGAAAATTGCGGAAACTTTTTCGTCGACAATGACTTGACCCTTCCCGCGCCAAAGTGAAATTGCCGGAAAAGTTCCGTGCATCCGACTTTCCGTCAAAATTAAATCGACGTCCGACATTTTCTCGGCGACAGATAAAAAATTTTCGCGCTCGGAGGTTTGCTGAATCATAAACCAACCTTTCGCCGAGACTAGCGCAACACTTTTTGCGCCCGCACTTTGAAATTTGTAACTGTCCTTGCCTTCAACGTCGAGATTAAAGCCGTGCGCGTCGCTTTTTATCACGCCGATTTTTATTCCCTGCGCGGAGAAAATTTTAATCAGCCGTTCGATAAAAGTTGTCTTGCCCGTCCCCGAAGCTGGCGCGACGATTGAAATTACAGGCGTCGTCCGTGAAAAATTTTCCGCCCGCCCGCGAGCCAATCTCAAATCTGCGCGGGTGTTCACGTTGAAAAATATTTCTTTGCACGAAAGCTCCGCGATTCTGTGCGGGATTTTTTTTATTGCCACGAAAATTTTCCTCTGCCCGCCGGATAATTCCTGCGAAAAAATTTCCGACAAATTTTTTTTATAAAATGCCGCTAACATTTGCCGCCGTCCGCCGACTTCGGGTATTATCGCTTGCGCGGCTGAAAAATTTTTCGTGAGCGGCTTTAAAATTTCAAAATCAAAAAAGGGCGTGTCGGCTGAAATTGCCAATGCCCAATCCGTTTTTATTTTGTCGAGCCCGTTAGCGAGTCCCGCCATTGGTCCCGAATTTTTTACCGTGTCAATTAAAAGTTTCGCGCCGAATTTTTCTGCCAAAAGTTTTAGCGCAGGCAAATTTTCTTCGACGCATAAAAATTTTTCCGCAAAGTCAAGCGCGGCTGATTTTCTTAAAATATTTTCGAGCATAGGGACGCCGCCGACTTCGATAAATCTTTTATCGCGTCCGAGCCGTGAACTTTTCCCGCCCGCGATTATCAGCAATGAAATATTTTCAAAATTCATCTTGCACAAGTTCCGTCCTCGCCGCGCAAAATTTCTATTCCGTGCTTGAGTTCGGGCAGAACAAAATTCAAGCACTCGTCAACCGCCTTGGGACTGCCGGGTAAATTTACAATCAAACTCCTTTTTCTGATTCCCGCAACGGCGCGGCTCAACATTGCGCGAGGAGTTTTTTGCATTGAAAAATTCCGCATGGCTTCGGGTATGCCCGGCGCAAGGCGCGTACAAACTTCCAGCGTTGCTTCGGGCGTAATGTCGCGAACGGAAAAGCCCGTGCCGCCCGTCGTCACAATCAGCCCGACGCCGACGTCCGACAACTCAATCAGTTTGTCGACAAGCATTTTCTTTAAATCGGGCAAAATCGTTCGCGAAAAAATTTTGTAACCTGCCGCCGATAAAATTTCCTCGCACTTGTCGCCGCTCGTATCCTCGTCGCGCAAGCCATAAAAACCGCGGTCGCTCATTGTGATTATCGCCGCGTCGAGCGGAATATTTTTTTCGGCAAGCTCCAAATTATCGCCGACAGAAATTTTCCCGCCGTGCAGAACTCGCGCAAAAACTCCTTCACGCGGCATAATGCAATCGCCGACCTGCTGATAAATCGCGCAGTGACTGTGACATTCCTTGCCGATTTGCGTTATCTCGAAAAAAACTTCGCCGCATTGCAAGCGCGTCCCGACCGACAAATTTTTAAACGTGAAACCTTCCGCGATAATATTTTCTCCGAATGCGCCCGCCTCGACCTTCGCGCCGCGAGCCTTGAAGGCGTCAATTTCGCCCTGCCCGATAAAACTTACCTGTCTGTGCCAATCGCCCGCGTGTGCGTCGCCGACAATCCCGAACTCCGTTTGAAAAGTCGCCGCCTCGACAAATTTTTTCGCCGTGCCGCGCTTTTCGCTTATGCAAATCGCATT
>CAMNEX010000136.1 GCA_946536825.1 uncultured Selenomonadales bacterium
TCCTGGCATTGCCCGTCAATCAGCGTGTTAATCTGATAAACAAAGGACGTAAAGGAAAATTCTTCGTTGCGGAAACTCATGCGCCCGCTTTCAATGCGGCTCATGTCGAGAATATCATTGATAATCGACAGGAGATAGCGTGCACTCGTCCCGATTTTTTCAAGGTGTCCTCTGACAGAATCCGGCAAATTTTCTTCGTGCAAAGCAATGTTATCAAGTCCGATAATTGCGTTCATTGGCGTGCGTATCTCGTGGCTCATGCGCGAAAGAAAAGCCGTCTTAGCAACGTTCGCTTGCTTAGCTTGACTAAGGGCGGCTTTAAGGCGGTTATTCTGTTCAATTTGCTTGCGCTGAATTTCGGTCGTGTCGCTTTTCAGGAGGATAAAAAAATCTGCGCGGGGATCAATCGTGTAAAAATCGAGACGTTTATAAAAAACTTCGTCGACGATTTTGCAGGCAATGTTGACAACGTAGGGTTCGGCGTCCTTTAGTTTTTCTTTAATCGTCGAGAGTTTCAGCGCGTCCATTTGACTTTGTTTATTGACTTCGTCGCCCTCCAAGACGGGGAAAACTTGATTTTTCAAATATTCCTCGTAAAAGCCTTCGCGGGTTTTGGGAAAAATGCTACCCTTGCCGATTAGAGAGGCGTCGCCAACAACAACGCTGTATTTTTCATTGGCGAGATAGGCAACCATATCGAATTGCCGCGCCAAAATTTTATCGAGCAATGCGCCTTCGACTTTTTCCTTGCCTGCTTCCTGCTCCGCGACGAAAATTATTATCTCGTTGGTTATGGGGTGGCGCGTGAAAACTGCCCGATAATTCACGTAGCAATAATGCCCGTCCTTGCGCCGCGAGAAAAGATACATTGACATTTGAGTTTCGCCGCGCCGGAACCGCGCCTTGATACTTTCCGCATTGAATGCGATAAGAAAAGTTTCGCGCTCCTCGTCAATCGGATAATTCACGGAACGCAAATTAATCAGCTCGGAATATGGGCGAATTACAGAATCTGTCCCGAATAAATCCCTGCCTTGAATATCTTCAACCTTATTGCGCGTGAGGTTGACGCGGAACATCGACAACGTCTTTTCATTAGCGCGGTAAAAATTGTCGCCGATTGTCATATAAGTCGTCTGGAGTCTTTGCGCATAAATTTTAACCGAAGTCACGTCAAAAAATGTGCAATAAACGTAGTGCTCGCCGAAATCGTCAATGAAGGTGTGATTCACGTTGCACCAAACGACGTTGCCTTTTGCGGTGACTTGCCGAATTGTTAAATCCTTTGTACTTTCCTCCGAGACGCGGCGGCGGAGCATTCTTTTGACGGCAAGGCGGTCGTCGGGGTGAGTAAAAATTATTACGCTACGTTCGTTCATGCGTTTTAAAACTTCTTCGACACTGCACTCCATAAGGCGGGCGAAATTTTTCGACACAAACACTGCCTCAAATCGTCCGTCGCCTTTGTCGCGCAGAAGAGTTGTTGCGCCTTCCATTTGTTTAATTATATTCAGAAAATTATTCCGCGCAGATTCTGTTTCAAGCTTAGCAGCATTCGCCGCGCCGTTTGACGTATCGAACGAACTGTTCATTGTTCTATCCTCGCTCTCAAAAAAATTGGGGACAAGATTCGTCCTGAATCTCGCCCCGCATTATAACAGGTATTTTGTATTTTTGCGAAAGAAATTTTAAATTTCTTTCAAGAAGGCGGAGTAGCCTTTTTTCGTTTCGTAAATGTCAATTTTGGAAGTCGCCTCCCAAGGCGCGTGCATACTCAAAACCGCAACGCCGCTGTCGATAACTTCCATGCCGTATTTCGCCATCATGTAAGCGATTGTGCCGCCGCCGCCCAAATCGACCTTGCCGAGTTCGGAAAATTGATAGTGCACTTTATTTTTGTCGAGAATTTCGCGGAGCTTGCCGACGTATTCGGCGTTGGCGTCGCTGGAACCCGACTTGCCGCGCGAGCCGGTAAATTTATTAAAGACCATGCCTTTGCCCAGATAAGCGACGTTGCGTTTTTCAAAGGCGGAAGAGTAAAGCGGGTCGAAGGCACTTGAAACATCGGAGCTAAGCATAAATGAATTTCTCAAGGCGCGGCGCAAGGCAAGTTCGCTGTATTGCCCGCAAGCGTTCAGAACTTCGGCGAGCGCATTTTCAAAGAAAAATGATTGCATACCGGTCGCGCCGTAGCTACCGATCTCCTCCTTGTCGACAAGCAGACAACAGGCGGTTTTGCCGAAAGTTTGATTAGCCGCCTCAAGCATTGCAACAAGCGAAGTGTAGGAGCAAACGCGGTCGTCCTGCCCGTAGCCGAGCACCATACTTTTATCAAAGCCCAAGTCGCGAGCTTTACCCGCCGGCACAAGCGCGAGCTCCGCTGAAAGAAAATCTTCTTCCTCAATGTTATATTTATCTTTTAAAAGTTTCAGCACAGTTTTTTTGACGGACTCTTTATCTTTTTCCTTGAGCGGATAATTGCCGACGAGAATATCCAACTTTTCGCCTTCGATAACTTTATCGGCAGTCTTTTTTAATTGTTCCTGCGACAGGTGAATCAGCAAATCCGTCACACAGAAAACAGGTTCGCTCTCGTTTTCGCCGATAACAATTTCAATGACGCGCCCGTCCTTTTTGACAACGACGCCATGCATTGCAAGCGGCAAAGTCACCCACTGATATTTTTTTATGCCGCCGTAATAATGCGTGTCAAGATAAGCCATGCCGCCATCTTCGTAAAGCGGATTTTGTTTAAGGTCGAGGCGGCAAGTATCGATATGTGCGCCGAGAATTTTTAAACCGTTTTCAAGCGGCTCCGTCCCGATTTGGAACAGCGCGACGGTTTTTTTCATGCAGACGCAATAAATTTTATCGCCCGCCTTGAGCCGCGTTTTGTTTTTAATCACCTCGTCGAGATTTTTGTATCCGACAGCCTCCGCCTGTTTGACCGCCTCTTTGACGCTCTCGCGCTCGGTTTTGCAACGGCTTATGAAGTCGATATAACCCGCCGCTAAATTTTCCATTGCGGCTTTATCGTCGTCGGTGTATTCGCTCCACACGGAAAATTTTTTGTCTTGTTCTTTTTCGTCAGTCATTTTACGTTTCTCCTTTTCGGCTTGAATTTTTTTCCATTCGCGCAATTTTTCTCTAAGCGTCGAAACCTGCGCGGCAAGTGAGTCTCTGTAGTCCATTAATACCCCCGATAATTTTTAGAAAGTCCTCTGCTGAATCTGCGCGGTTGAATAAATTTCTAAGCTCCGCGCCGCCCGCTAAACCTTTTGTATACCACGCGGCATGAGCTCGCATTTCGCGGACGCCGACTCCTTCGCCCTTATAAAAAATAATTTTCTCAAGGTGACGGCGCATAATCGCGACGCGTTCGGAAAGTGTCGGCGGCGGAAGTTTTTCGCCCGTCAAAAAATATTTCAGCAAGCGATTGATAATCCACGGATTGCCCTGCGCACCTCTGCCAATCATGACGCCGTCGGCTTTGGTTATCGAAAAAATTTTATCCAACGAATCAAAATCCCTTGCGTCGCCGTTTGCAATGACGGGAATTTTAACGGCGGCTTTGACTTTGGCAATTTCCTCCCAATTCGCCGCGCCTGAATAAAATTGTTCGCGCGTCCTGCCGTGCACTGTAATAAAATCGACGCCCGCGCCTTCCAAACGTTTTGCAACTTCGACAGCGTTAATATTTTCCGCGTCGTAGCCGAGCCGAAATTTTGCACTGACGGGAAGTTTAACAGATTTTTTAACGCTTGACAAAATTTTTTCAAGGAGCGCGGGATTTTTCATAAGGGCGGAGCCTTCGCCGTTCTTGACGATTTTGGGCGCGGGACAGCCCGCATTAAAATCAATGACGGCAGCCGAGCCGA
>CAMNEX010000137.1 GCA_946536825.1 uncultured Selenomonadales bacterium
TAAAGTTCATTGAGCGCGGGGATTAATTCCTTGCCAAATTCCGTCAAAGAATACTCTACGACCTTTGGCGGCTCCGAAATTAATTCGCAACGCACGACAAGTCCGTCTGATTCCATTTCCCGCAACGATTTTGTCAACATTATATTTGTTATTCCCGGAATTCGCCGTTTTAATTCGTTGTAGCGCGTTTTTTCTTTCTCATGCAGATACCAAATTATCGGCAACTTCCATTTCGACCCGATTACTTCCATTGCACAAAGGATCGGGCATTTTTTATTTACCACATCATTTAACGTCGCGTCTATCGGATAATTTTTTTTCATATTAACCTCCAAAGGCAGATTTTTCTGCGTTCTCGCCAAAACTTTTCTTTGCAATTATACTTCACGCAGTCAATAAAAAATTTTCAATTCGGAAGGTGTAAAAAATGCCCTTTAAAAATTTGTTTGACGCAGTCGATTTGAATCAATTGCGCCTTAAAAACAGGCTGATTCGTTCCGCGACGTGGGAAGGGATTGCCGATATTGACGGCTCAATCGGCGAAGATACCTACGAAATTTATCGCGAACTCGCAAAAGGCGGCGTCGGCGCGATTATCACCGGCTTTACAAGCGTTGCGACCAATGATTTTTATTTCGGCGGCATGATGCGCCTTTCCGACAATAAATTGATTCCGCAATACAAAAAATTGGTCGAAATTATTCACGCGGAGGACTGCAAAGCTATAAGTCAGCTTGCTTTGGGCGCGTTTTATAAAAAAATTTCTTCAAAAAATTTTATCGAGATCAGCGAAACTTCCATGCGGACGCAAGACGTTGAAAATATTATAAAAATGTTCGTTGCGGCGGCTAATCGCGCTGAAATTTGCGGTTTTGACGGCGTTCAGATTCACGCGGCGCACTTTTTCTTCCTTAGCCGGTTTATCAGCCCGCTAGTTAATCACAGAAAAGATAAGTTCGGCGGTTCTACCGAAAATCGCGCCGAAATTCTTTTGGAAATTCTTCGCGGCATTAAAAATTCCGCTCCGAAACTGCATGTGACGATAAAAATTAATTCAAATGATTTTACGGTCGGCGGAATTGAAGAAGAAGAGAGCTTAAAAATTTGTGAAATGCTCGCGGCGGCGGGAATTGATTCAATCGAAGTCAGCGGCAACGGAACTTCGGTTGGCGGCATAAAAGCGGGCGTTAATGAAGGATATTTCGGAGATTTTGCCGCAAAACTCGCTAAAGAAGTCAAAATTCCGGTGATTTGCGTAGGCGGTTGGCGCAGTCGGCAGGAAATGGAGAAATTTTTAAATCAAACCGACGTAGAATTGATTTCTTTATCGCGTCCGCTGGTTTGCGAGCCCGATTTCCCGAAAAAATTGTTTGCAGATAAAAATTGCGTCTCGAAATGCGTTTCCTGCAATGCCTGCTACTCAACTCCGGCGCACCGTTGCAGATTTGGGAGGAATTGCGGCTAAATATTACACGCGGCGAACGGAATTGATTTTATCGGAGGAAGATATTGACGCTTATTTGGAATTTGGCGGTTAAGTGGTCAAAGTGAAAAAAATCCTCGACGAGTTTGTCGGGGATTTTTTTTAGCCTAAACGCGCCTCCTGTTTAGTCAATGCCTCTTGCCAAACCGCTTTTAACGGTACTGAATTTTTTTCGGCAAGGCGGCGGCAGTCTTCGTATTCTGGCGTTATCGAAACAATTTTCCCGTCATACGCGCTGACTTTGCAACTTACCTCGCCAAAGCGCGTCTCGACCTTTGCTATCTTTCTTACCGCCTCTACGCGCCGCGCTATTTCAATCACGCGCAACCCGATTGAGGTTGTCTCCTCAAAAATTATTTTTATGCAAAGTTCTTTATGCTCCTTGTCGACTAAAACGCTCAACATCTGCGCGGGTCGATTTTTTTTCATGAAAATGGGCGTCGTCCACACGTCCAACGCGCCCGCCGAAAATAATCGCTCGTAAAGCCAGCCGTATATCTGCGGGTTCATGTCGTCAATATTCGCCTCAAGCTTGAACAAATGTTTTTCGCCCTGTCCGCCGTATTCGCCAAGATAAATCCTCAAGACGTTCGGAATATCCAAATCCCAAGTGCCCGCGCCGTAGCCGATTTTCTCCGACGTGAAATCTTCGGGAATATCCGCGCTGTATTCGCCCAAAGCTTTGACAATCGCCGCGCCCGTCGGAGTCGTCAATTCCTTTTCCGCGCCGTAACTGTAAGTTTTAAAGCCCTGCAACAATTCAGCCGTCGCCGGAGCGGGAATTTGCATCAAACCATGTGCGCATCTAACGAAGCCGCTGCCCGTGTTTATTCGCGAGACGAAAATTTTTTCCGCCTCAAGATAATCCAAGCAAATTGCACAGCCGACAATGTCGACGATTGAATCAACCGCGCCCACTTCGTGAAAGGTGACTTCCTCGGCGGTGCGTTGGTGAACTTTTCCTTCCGCCGCCGCTATCACGTTGAAAATTGCAAGCGATTTTGTTTTAACCTCCGCGCCCAACTCTGATGCCTCGATTATTTTTTTTATGTCGCCAAACGTCCTGTGAACGTGATTTTTATTATGTTCGTGGCGGTGCAAGCGTCTGATGTTCGGGCGGTCAAACTCCGACTCAAAATCTTTTGGGAGCTTAACGTCCACATAAGCCGCGCCAATCCCATTTTTGCTGACGTTAGAAATTTCAAGCTCAAATTCCTGTCGCAGATTTAATTTCGCCAATTCCCCGCGCAGATATTTTTCGGGCACGCCCAGTTGAAGACACGCGCCCAAAAACATATTGCCGCTTATACCCGACACACAATCCAAATATATTGCCTTCATAAAAATTCCTCCGATTAGCTTTAATCCCTGCTTTCGTAAATTTCATTGAGTAATTTTTCTTGCTTATCCTTGCTCGCCCGCGCGAACGAACGACTTGCAAAAATACTCGGAGCCGCCGCGCCTATCGCTATCGCCAAAATTATCAACAGCGCGTCGACGCCCGATTGAATCGCCGATAAAAGTTCTTCCAGCTTGAGACTGCGGATATTTATTATCGCGAAGAGCAATCGATAAATCAAAACGCCCGGCACCAACGGAATAACCGCAGGAACCACCAAAACTAATGACGGCGTGTGCAACCAGTGAATCGCCCACATTGCAACCAGGCTAACCAAAGTCGCGCCTGCAAGAGTCCCGATTTCGGAATTCATGCCAAGTTCAAAGATAAAAAAATTTCTCGTGCAAACGCAAATTGCTCCGCCGCAAGCCGCCGCGTAAAGAAGTCTTTTCGGCAGGTTGAAAAAAATTGCAAAGCTCGCCGCTCCGACCGCCGCCGCCATTGCAAAAAGTCCGTAGTCGCTGTCGGGGAGCATTCTCAAGTTGGTAAACGAATCAAAATCTGCCATGCCGATTGCGAAAACTATTCCGAAAGTCATTGCGCCGATAATTACAAGCGTATGCAAAATTCGCGCTCCGCCGCAAATTAAATACGTGTTGAGAATGTCGGTTAAGCCGTTTATCAGCGGTACGCCCGGCACTAAGAACAATGAGGCGGCTATCAGCGGGTGCCAGGGAGTTGTTGTCGGCAAAAAGTGTGTGAAATAGGCGATAATTGTCGCCGTGAAGGCCGCAAAAGTCATTGAGACGTAAGGATTGATTCCGAAGCGTTCGGCGCATTGCATTTGAATCAGCTTGCCGATAATCGCGCTTACCGCCGTGTAAATCGCCGCGTTGAAGTCGCAACCGAACAGCGTACAAAAAGCTCCGCAACCC
>CAMNEX010000138.1 GCA_946536825.1 uncultured Selenomonadales bacterium
TCGCGATAACGAACATAAGTCACGGCGGTTTTGCCGTCCATGTGCTGTTCGCCGGGATATAAATCAATCACGAGCCCGCCGTTGTCGTCCCAGGGGTCTTCGTAAAACATGCGCTTTTCAACGTCAATATCCACGCCGCCGATTGCGTCAATGATTTTGACAAAACTGTTGGTGTTAATCAAAATGTAATGGTCAATGTCAATGCCGAGAAAATTTTCAACGGTTGATTCGGACAATTTCACGCCGCCATAAGCAAAAGCCGCATTGATTTTGTCGTAGCCGCGCCCGCGAATTTTGACGCGAGTATCACGCGGGATAGAAAGGAGCGTCGCTTGGTCAAGGCGCGGATCAATCGTGGCAATCATCATTGTATCGGAGCGTCCAACATCGTCTTTGCGTATATCGACGCCCATTATTAAAATAATTGACTTATCCTTTGCCTTTATGAGTTCGGTCGTATCGTCAAGCCCGACAATTTTTCTCACGGGGTCTTTTGAATCAAACACACTCGACGAAGCGAACATTGCGCCCGCCATTGCCGAGGCGACAAAGCACAGCACGAGAAGAATTATCGGTAAAATGTTTCGTTTCGGTTTATTTTCCAACGCAACACCTTCTCTGAAAAATTTTTTAAATTCTATCACGCAAATTTTTTTGACGCAATAAAAAAATCTTTCTCTGATTCTTATCGCGGGAAAAGAATTTTCCCAAATCAAAAAATGTGGTACAATGCGCGGCATGGAAAAAAAATTAAAAATTTTAACTTACGGCTGTCAAATGAACGTCGCCGATTCGGAGCGCATGGCGGGGCTTTTGAAAAAAATCGGCTACACTTTGACTGACGACGCCGCCGCGGCAGATTTAATTTTAATCAATACGTGTTGCGTTCGTGCAACGGCGGAGGATAAAATTTTCGGGCAAATCGGCAGATTTAAAAGTCTCAAGCGAGAAAAGCCGTCGCTGATTTTGGGCGTGGCGGGTTGCATGGCGCAAAAGGAAGGAGAAAATTTAATCAAGCGTGCGCCGCATGTCGATTTTGTCTTGGGAACGGGTCAAAATTCCGAAGTCGCTCGCGTCGTTGAGAGTTTGGAATTTGAACGAAAACATTTTGTCGACACGTCAAATGTCAGCGGCAAAATTTCAAGCCAAAATATTTTTCCTCTGCGAAGCGGGAAAGTTTCTACGTTCGTGCCGATAATGTACGGTTGCAATAATTTTTGCACGTATTGCATAGTGCCTTACGTCCGCGGCAGGGAGCGCAGTCGCAAGCCCGAAGAAATTTTTGCCGAAATTAATCAAGCCACCGCCGAGGGCTTCAAGGAAATTACACTGCTCGGACAAAATGTCAATTCGTATTCGGGCGGCATGAGTTTTGCGGAGCTTTTGACTGCGGTCGATAAAATTCACGGCGTCGAGCGGTTGAGATTTATGACAAGTCACCCGAAAGATTTATCCGACGAATTGATTGCGGCGATAGCGGGCGGGAAAAATATTTGCGAACATATTCATTTGCCGGTGCAATACGGTAGCGACAAAATTTTAAAGCGCATGAATCGCGTTTACACCGTCGAAAAATATTTAAAGCTCATCGAAAAAATTCGCGCCGCAATTCCCGCCGTGAGTTTGACGACAGATTTAATCGTCGGCTTTCCCGGCGAAACGGAGGAAGATTTTCAAGAGACGCTGGAATTTATAAAGGCAGTCGAATTCGACGCGGCATTTACATTTATTTATTCAAAGAGGAGCGGGACGCCCGCGGCGACTTTTGAAAATCAAATCGACGACGAAACTAAACACCGCCGCCTTGAGGAGCTTATGAAAGTTCAAAACGAAATAAGCCTCGCAAAAAATGTTGCGCTGAAAAATTCTGTCGTCGAAGTTTTGGTCGAGGGCGCGAGCAAAACAGACGCGAATATTTTCACGGGGCGAACGCGCACAAATAAATTGATTTTGTTTGAACACGGCAACGAACAGGCGGGCGAACTTGTCAACGTAAAAATAACTCAAGCGCAAACATGGCTTCTTAAAGGCAAAATAAAAAGAACCGTCCAAGGATGAGCGGCTCGCCGCGTATGAAAAGAAAATGTCGAACGTTGCGTAATGATTTTAAGATTTGAAAAATTTTTCTCAAAGTTATTGCTTGTGAAAAACGATTATGATATATTAGCTGACGGTTATTGGTAGGTTGAGGTTTTTCTTTTTGCCAAAACCAATCAGACAGGTGGTAGAATATGGAAGTAATCTTGTCAGAGTGTTTAGGATTTTGCTATGGCGTCAAGCGGGCGATAAAAATTGCCGAAGAGCACGCGGATGGGAAAAGTTGCACACTGGGACCTATAATCCATAATCCGCAAATGGTAGAGCGACTGAAGTCGAAAGGAGTCGGCACGGTCGAAGATTTGACGGCGATGGAGGAGGGCACGATAATAATTCGCTCACACGGCGTAGGACCGCAGGTTTACGAAGAAGCAAAAGCAAGGGGCTTGAAGGTAGTCGACGCAACTTGTCCGCACGTAAAAAAAGCGCAACTTTCTGCGAAGGATTTGGCAAAAGACGGACGCAAGGTTGTAATAATCGGCGAGAAAAATCATCCCGAAGTAAAAAGTATCTTCGAGTGGTCAGGCAAACGGGCAATTATTGTTGAGACAGAGGAGGACGCAAAAAATTTCGCGCCCTGCCCCAAACTCGGAATAGTTTCTCAAACAACGGTGAGCGGCGAGAATTTCGTTAAGACAGTGGCGCACTTGCTGGGAAAATCACACGACATAAGAATTCTAAGAACAATCTGCACGGCAACAGATCAAAGACAGAAAGCGGCACTTGAATTGGCGGCAAAAGTCGATGTCATGTTGGTAATCGGCGGACGCATAAGCGCAAATACAACGCGCCTCGCACAAATTTGCGAAAAAAAATGCAGAACTTACCATATAGAAACGGCTCAGGAACTTTCACCTGAATGGTTAGAAAATGCCAAAAAAGTTGGTATCACAGCCGGTGCCTCAACGCCGGACTGGATTATCGGGGAGGTTTATAAAAAGTGTCAGAGGATTTGAAAAACGTGGAAGAGACTGGTAATTGGTTTGATGATTCGGCGAACATTCAAAACATTCGCGAGCATGAAGTTGTTGACGGAACAGTCGTTTTGGTCAATCGCGAAGAAGCCTACGTCGATATAGGCTACAAGCAGGAAATTGCAATTCCGAAAAAAGAACTTGCCGTTCCCGAACCCGATTCGGCGGAAGATGTCGTAAAGCAAGGCGACGTTATTAAAGTTTATATTCAATCTCTCGGCGGCGAAAACGGCGGCGTCCTTTCCAAAATCAAAGCCGATGCCGAAGTTGTTTGGGACGAGTTGCGGGCGATTAAGGCGCATAACGAAGATCCCGAAGTCAAAGAACTCCAAACTGTCGACGCGAAAATTACCAATGTCGTTAAAGGCGGCTTGACTGCAACTGTCAACGGACTGCGCGGTTTTATTCCCGCCTCGCAAATGGAACTTCATTTTGTAAAAGATTTAAGCCACTACGTCGGACAGACTGTCAAGGCTCTGCCGATTGAAATTGAATCGCATAAACGCCGCTTGGTGTTGTCCCGCCGCCAACTTCTTGAACGCGAACGTGAAATTAAACAGCAGGAAATTTTCAGCACTTTGCACGACGGCGACATTATCAAAGGCACTGTTAAACGTCTCGTTGATTACGGCGCGTTCATTGACGTGGGCGGCGTTGACGGGCTTGCGCATATTTCCGACC
>CAMNEX010000139.1 GCA_946536825.1 uncultured Selenomonadales bacterium
TCAATCAGCAGTGGCTATACTTTGAAACTTGCCGACAACGTGACAAAATCTTCTGTAGCGGCGGCGGGTTGGACGGTCGATAGAAATCACAACGCCACTTATCAAACTTCCTACACGACGGCGGGTTACAAACTCGAAAACAATCGGATAAGTTACGTCGCGGCAACCGCAGGCAAAACTTTGGCGGAATTGAGCGGCATAGCTTCTTCCTCTTATCCGACTGTGAACAGCAGCAAAATTTCCATTTCGGCGGGTAATTTCGCGGACAAAGAAATTTCTGTGGTCAACGGCGGCGATTACACCTTTGAATTAACCGCAGGAAATTATTCCGGCAAAACTTTTAACGGCAATTCCTCCGACAACGCAATTTACAATTACGGCTCGAATCTTGAGATTGACGGCGGCGCGGGTGACGATTATATTTCCAACGACGCCGCAAACGTTACCTTCAAATATTCTGCGGGCGGCGGTGACGATACGATCACCGGCTTTAACGCAGATGATACGCTTAGCATTTCGGGCGCGTCTTATGCCTCCGCAATCAGCGGCTCCGATATTATCTTAACGGTTGATGACGGCTCCGTTCTTTTGAAAAATGCGGCAAGCTTGTCGGCGATTAATATCGACGGGACAGAAAAAGACACTCCGTCCGCTGCTAAAATCATTACACTCACCGAAGGCAACGACACCTATAGTAATACCGTTGATAACGTGGCAATTCAGGCACTCGGCGGAAATGATTCCATTTTTAACGGTGCTGACAACGTTTCAATCAGCGGCGCGGCGGGCAACGATACCCTTTGGAATTCAAATTCATATGTCACACTCGACAGCGGCGCGGATAACGATTTTATCTATAACGAAATCCTTGGTATTTATTCTGCCGGTTCCCATAATCTTGTAAACACGGGTGAAGGCGACGATACTGTGAGTAGCGACGGCGCAAACGCTTCAATATTCACAGGCGCAGGTAATGATTCTATTCTTAACTACGGCGCAAATTCCTCAATCAATGCGGGTGACGGTGACGATAAAATTATTAACCAAAGAAATAACTATGATTACGGCAACAACGTCACGATTAACGCAGGGGCGGGCGACGATTCAATACGTTTCGATAACAACCCTCAAAATAATTTGATTCAATATTCAGCGGGCGGCGGCAACGATACAATCACGGGCTTTGACGAAGATGATACGCTGAGCATTTCGGGCGCGTCTTATGCCTCCGCAATCGACGGCTCCGACATTATTATCACGGTCGGCGACGGCTCCATAACTCTGAAAGATACCGCGAGCTTGTCGGCAATTAGTATCGACGGGACAATCAAAGGCGGAGTTGACAACAGCTCAATTCCTTCCGACGCCCTGACTTACAACGAACATAAATATTATCTCTATTCGGACGGCGGACTCACTTGGGAGGAGGCAAAAGATTATTGCGAGGCTCACGGCGGTCATTTGGTCGTTATCACCGACGAAGACGAACAAATCGCGATTCAAAAATTGCTCTCCGAAAAAGGCACAAAGAACAGTTATTGGTTGGGCGGCTTTAAAGATAAAACTACAAAAAATTGGCAGTGGATAACGGAGGAAAGTTTCGACTATGCTCATTGGGGTTGGAATCAGCCTGACGGCGACGGCAACGCTTTAATGATTTATCGTAGCACCGGAAACGGTTGGCCGTTCGGCGTGTGGAATGATTTAAATGCCGACGGCACTTGCGGTACGCAGAAATTTTTCGGGACAAAGAATATGGGCTTCATTTGCGAATGGGAAAGTTCTGCCGATACCGTTTCTATCATTGAGCCGACTCTTTCAGCCGAAACTTTTATAATCGATAACAATACAACTTCACCTGCAAATTTTGGCACAGATACAGAAGTTGCCGACGCTACAAAACGCTCCAAAGCAATTAAAATTACGGGCAATGACCTTGATAACTCAATCGTCGGCGGCAAGGGAAAAGATACCCTCGACGGCGCGGGCGGCGACGACACCTTAACCGGCGGCAAGGGCAATGATTTGTTCATTTACAACAGCGGCGATGACATTATCACCGACTACACCGAGAAAGACAAAATCAGCGTCGCCTCGGCTTATCAAGATTATGAAATTAACGGCTCCGACGTGATTTTTGACTTCGGAGATAATGATTCGCTGACTGTAGTCGACGGCGTGGGCAAGGCGATTAATATCAATTCCGCGACCAATTACTACACAACGGACGGCGTTGTTGATAAGAAAAAGAAATCAATCGTCCTCTCCGCCGAGCTTGAAATTTTCGACGCGAGCAAAGACAAATTTTATTCTAAGCTCGTGACGATAAACGGCGCGTCGGTTGAAGACGAAATCGAAATTGTCGGAAACAAAAAGGCGAATAAAATTTACGCGGGCAAAGGCGGCGCGACGCTCAATGGCGGCAAAGGCAAGGATACACTTTTCGGCGGCGAGGGCGAAGATATTTTCCTCTACGACAATAAGAGCGGCAACAAGGTTATCAAAAATTACAACTACGAAAACGACGACAAAATAATTTTGGGTGACGGCGCGAGTATTTCGCAGGTTACGACGAAAGGCAAAAATGTTGTGCTCAAAGTCGGCAACAATACGATAACGGTTGAGAATAGCGCGAAATTTATCTTTGTGGAAAATGATACGGAAAAAATTTATGACGACGGGAAATTGATAAGCGGCGACTCGGTGACATTGGCGTCGAATTTCAAGGGCGCGTTCGATCTGAACGAATATGACGGCTACAATCACGTAAGCGCGGCGACAGGTAAAAAAGCCGTGACGTTGACGGGCGACGAAGGCGACAACTCGCTAATCGGCGGCAAGGGAAAAGATTATCTTAGCGGCGGCGAAAATAATGACACGCTGTGGGGCGGCAAAGGCAATGATACGCTCTTTGGCGGCGAAGGCGAAGATATTTTCTATTATTGCGCGGGCGAAGGCAACGACACGATTCTTGACTACGGCGAAGACGACATGTTAAAAATCGTCGACAAACGCGGCAGAGATATTTCCAACCCGATAAAGAATCGGGAATTTGAGGACAACAATCTGATTCTGTCAATCAAGGGCGGCGGCAAACTCATTTTGGCGAACGTCAATCCTTATGCCAACCTCAATATCAATAAATAAATTTTCTCGGACAAAAAAAATTTAATCCCTCTGCAAAAAGCGGAGGGATTTTTTGTTTAAGGCGTCACGACAAAATTAATGTTCATAAGCGCGGGACGCGCCGCCGCAAAAATTGAATCTTTCAGCGAGCCCAAGACGCGGTTTAAGTTCACGGTTTTTGAGCCGTCGAAATTTTTAGCCGCGCCGTCAACGTTCACGCTCCAAAGTTCAACCCACGGCGGCAATTTGTAGCCGCTTTCCTTCGGCATGACTTTTATCCGCACAAAATTTAATTTTCCTTCCGCAAGCGATTTTTCGGGCGTCAAGACAACTTTTACCAAAAAATTCTGCGCTTGCCTTTCGTCCTTCAACAAGCCGACGCGAACATCATTTTTTTCAAGCGGCGTCCACTCTTCGCCGTCGACAGAAAATATTTCAACCGCGGTATCAATCTCCGATAAGTCAAGCGGACAGGCTCCCAGCGGCGGCAAGTATTGCCAATTCAACATGAAGGACGCCGCCTCGGAAAATTTATCCAGCCCGAATTCCTTAACGCGGCTATCCAAACCCAAAGTATCGTCCGAATAAAAATTT
>CAMNEX010000140.1 GCA_946536825.1 uncultured Selenomonadales bacterium
TTGAGCTTGCCGACGACGATTAAATTTATTTTCATTGATTGGAAGGTTGCGGCATTTCTTCAAGAATAACTTCGACAGTTTCCTCTCTGCCCTCGCGATCGCAAATAATTTTGACTCTGTCGCCAACTTTGTGCGCGGCGACCTCGTTGCGAACGTCGGTTACCGAATTGACTTCTTTGCCGTCAATGCTAAGGATAATATCGCCGCGTTGGAAGCCTGCGCGACCCGCGGGCGAATCAATCGAAACTTGGAAAACGTAAACGCCCTTATCAATCGACAGCTGATAGCCG
This sequence comes from uncultured Selenomonadales bacterium, assembly GCA_946536825.1. Lineage (GTDB taxonomy): Bacteria > Bacillota > Negativicutes > Selenomonadales > Selenomonadaceae > Quinella. Next base: position 291 of record CAMNEX010000140.1, read on the forward strand.
TATCGGGCGGCAGTCGGCTTATCAAAAATCGTCACTCCCAGATATGGACGCGCAACATAGCCTTTGTCCATAAGTTCATTGACAATCGTTTTGACAGTGTTAATCGGAATAGCAAAGCCCATGCCCTCGACGCCGTTGGTTGCAAGCTTCGCGCTGTTTATGCCGATAACTTCGCCATCCGCGTTGACAAGCGCACCGCCCGAATTGCCGGGACTTATCGCCGCGTCTGTCTGGAAAAGTTTAACGCGCCTGTCGTTAAGGTCAAGCGTCCTGTTCAATGCGCTGATAACGCCGACCGTCACGGAGCCTTGAAACTCCAAACCCATGGGATTTCCTATTGCAATGGCGGGTTCGCCGACGACGACTTCATCTGAATCGCCCAGCTCGGCAACGGGCAAATCCTTCGCTTCAACTTTAACAACGGCAATGTCCGTCATTTCGTCCGTCCCGATTAAAGTTCCGTTGACGGTGTTGCCGTCCGACAGCGAAACAATAATTTCCTTCGCGCCCGCAATGACGTGATTGTTCGTGATGATGTAGCCGTCATTCCTGAAGATAACGCCGGAGCCGACGCCTTCGGTCTCGAACGTCCGATTAAAAATGTCGTGAGCGACGGCTTTATTTGTTATCCCGACGACCGCAGGACCGACCGTCCGCGCCACGCGCACCGCGGGAGTATTTCTCGCGTCTGAAATTTTCGCGTTGCTTTCGGGCTTATTCGGAGCCGCCTCCGTTACATTTGCCGTTTGAGTCACCGCAGTTTTTTCGACCGCGGGTTTATTTTCGCTGTTATCTTTTGAACTGTCCATACCCGTCAAGCCGCTACAACCGCCGAACGTCAACGCCACCGCCACTGCCGCCGCGCAGATTATTTTTGTAATTTTCTTTGACCTCATGCTTAAAGCACCTCCATTGCCATTGTAATTTTTGCCCTGTCAAAAGTCAATTCAAAAAATATTATATCTTGCAGAAGAAATGTTGTTTACTCTCTTGAAAATATGCTATAATAAATCAACTTCACGTAAAGGAATGAGCTTTTGTTAGGGAGGGACACATCATGTTGAACACTGTCAGCTCAAATTATCTCCTGCAATACCGGCATGCGGGATACCTCGGCAACAACGTGGAAATTAAAAACAAAAGTGACAACGTGCAAACTGCCGAGACCAAAACTTCTTTCGCGAATTACTCCGAAAGCGCAATCGTCGAAATTTCGGAAGAAGGGCTCAATGCTCTGGCACAGTCTCAAGAAGCCGCCAAGTCCGACGAGGAAAAACTTTCCGTCAAGGCGCAGAGTTATCTCGAAAATCTCCGCAAAAAGTACGGCGACTACAACTTTGTAGTTTCCAACGACCTCGACACCGCGCAGACGCTGAACAGCGATAAACCTTATTCCGTCATCTTCACCAATGAGGAACTGGAAAAAATGGCGGAGGACGAAGAATACGCGCAAAAGACTATGGGCAAAGTCGACGAGGCTGTCGGTATTCTCAATGACATTTCGGAACAAGATTTGGGCGAGGGCGTAAATTTCGCGCAACTTTCTATCTCGATTGACGAAGAAGGCAATATGAAATTCTTTGCCCAACTCGAAAAACTCTCCGAGGAGCAAGCCGCTCGCTTAGAGGAAGCTAAAGAAAAACGCGCCGAGGAAAGAAAATCCGCCGAAAATCTTTCCAAACCGAACGACGAGGAGGAACAATCCGAGCTTACAAAAATAATTTTCAAGAGCGCGAATATCGAGGCGTTGTCCAGAGATGAATTACTTTCGACCATTTCCGGCATTGCCTGGGATAAAATCGCCGACGAGGAAGTTTTCTTTTAATCATTTTTTATCCGCGTAAAAATTTTTTCTCCGAAACATAAGCAATAATAATTTACCGAAACCGAGCCGCCGAATTTCAAGGCGGCTTGTGTTTTTTTGCAGGAAAAATTCTTCGGCGACAGAATATTTTTTGCGGGAGGGATTTAATTTGATAGTCTCATGGAACACGACAAACGCTTGCAACATGTACTGCGCTCATTGCTATCGCGACGCGGGTTGCAAAGCCGCTGAAGAACTTTCTACAGCCGAGGCGAAAGAACTTTTAAATCAAATCGCCCGCGCAGGTTTTAAAATAATGATTTTTTCGGGCGGCGAACCGTTAATGCGCCCCGACATTTTGGATTTGGTTAAGCACGCGACGAATTTAAAATTAATTGCGGTCTTCGGCACGAACGGCACCCTGATAACTCGGCAAATGGCAAAAGATTTGAAAGCCGCGGGCGCAAAAGGCATGGGCATATCCTTAGATTCACTCAACGCCGATAAGCACGATAAATTTCGGTCGTTCGCGGGCGCGTGGCAGGGCGCAGTTGACGGCATGAAAAATTGTTTGGCGGCGGATTTGCCCTTCCAAATTCATACAACGGTTATGGATTGGAACCAACACGAATTGGAAGCTTTAACGGACTTTGCGGTTGAGATCGGAGCAAAGGCGCACCATTTTTTCTTTTTGGTACCGACGGGGCGGGCGGCGACGATTGAAGAAGAATCACTCCGCGCAGAAGGTTACGAAAATGTTTTGGCGCGAATCATGCGCAAGCAACAGGAAGTTTCTATCGAACTCAAGCCGACTTGCGCCCCGCAATTTTTGCGAATCGCCGACCAACTCGGCATAAAGACAAGATTTAAGCGCGGCTGTTTGGCGGGCTTGAGTTATTGCATAATCAGCCCACGCGGCAAAGTTCAGCCTTGCGCTTATCTCAACATGGAACTCGGCGACGTTCGCAAAACTCCCTTTGACGAAATTTGGCGGTCGAATAAAATCTTAAAAACACTTCGGACGCTCGAATACAGCGGGAATTGCGGCTCCTGCAAATACAAAAACAAATGCGGCGGCTGTCGTGCGCGGGCGGCTTGCTACAACGGCGGCGATTTCATGAGTGGCGAGCCCTGGTGCAATTTCAATCGCTCATAAAATTTTTTCCCGACTTCGGTCGGTTTTTTTATTAGGAAATTTTAATGAAACTTTATTGACAAACGAAATTAAAATTGCTAAATTTTATCCGCGAGTCGAACCACAGACTAGAAATAAAAGGAGGCTGATAACTCGGAGTAAATAAAGAAAATTTACTCACCCGAACAGTCGCGGCTGTCGCAAGGCGGCTTGGCGGCTCAGCTAACCTGCGCCGAGGCAGAGGCTTAGGAAAAATTTTTTGAGGAAAAATCTCCCCCAAGGTTATTCCGCGAGAAATTTTGAGGAAGAAACTGCTCGGCAGTGAAAAATAATAAGAAAAGGGGAATAGAACTCTATGGACGGAAAGATTTTTTTATGCGGTAAAAATACCCCCCCCGGATAGTAACTTTTGCGTTCGACCTCCAGCGTTTCGCCGAGACAACT
>CAMNEX010000141.1 GCA_946536825.1 uncultured Selenomonadales bacterium
TTTTTTATCAACAACGAAGTTTTCAGAATATATTCTTTAAAATTTCCCTTCCGCCGCTGTTCAAAAGACTGGCGGCGATTTTTTTACCCAAGCCGCGAACATTTTCAAGCGACGCGACTTCAAAGTTTCTGACGATTTTTTTACCGTCGGGCGAGGCGATAAGCGCGTGAATTTTTATTTTGTCGCCGTCAATCTCGGCGAAAATTCCGACGGGAATTTGACAACTGCCGCCGACTTCCTTTAAAAATTCCCGCTCGACTTTAGCCGCCGCGAAAGTTTCGATGTCATTCAGTTTTTGCACCAAGGAAAAAATTTCTTCGTCTTCTGCGCGGGTCTCAATGGCGAGTGCGCCCTGTCCCGCCGCCGGAATTATTTCCGTTAAAATTTCTCCGATTCGCGACGAATAGCCGAGCCGCTCCAAACCCGCCGCCGCTAAAATTATCGCGTCGAAATTTCCTGCGTCCAATTTCTTCAGGCGCGTTTCGACGTTTCCGCGCAGATTTTTTATTTGCAAATCGGGGCGCAGTGATAAAATTTGAGCCGCTCGCCGCAAACTCGAAGTCCCCACGACAGAATTTTTCGGGAGCGCGTCGAACGAAGAAAATTTATTGCTGACAAAGGCGTCGAACGGTTGAGCGCGTTTTGTTATCGCCGCGATTCTAAAACCTTCGGGCAATTCGGTCGGCACGTCCTTTAAGCTGTGAACAGCCAAATCGATCGCGCCTTTTTCCATTTGCAGTTCAAGTTCTTTGGTGAAAAGCCCTTTACCGCCGATTTTGGCAAGCGGCGCATCTAAAATTTTATCGCCCGTCGTCTTTACTTTGACGAGTTCAATTTCAAGTTCGGGAAAAAATTTTTTCAGCTCCGACGCCGCGAATTGAGCTTGCCACAGCGCAAGGCGACTGCTCCGCGTCCCGATTTTAATTCTTCGCAAAAATTTTCTCCTCCTCGTCCGTGAAAAGTGCTTTGACTGCCTGCGTGTAAAAATTTTCCGAGTCGGTGCCCGCCGAGGCGTTGAGTTTCATCATTGGCATTCGCAAAAGTTTTCGGACAATGCGGCGCGTCATTTGCTCCAAAATTTTTCGTTCGTCGTCAGTCATGTCGGGGAGTTTGCTTAAAATTTTTCGGACTTCGCGTTGACGCATTTTCTCCGCCCGCTCCGATAAATTCGCCATGAGCGGCTGAAAGTTCAAATATTTAAATCGCTCCATAACCGCCGCCACGTCTTCGACGATTATTTTTTTTGCCAAAATCGCCTCGCGTTGTCGCGCCTGTAAATTTTTTTCAACAGCCGATTCCAAGTCGTCAATGTTGTAGAGCGTGACGCCTTTAATTTTCCCGACTTCCGGATCAACGTCGCGGGGAACCGCTATATCTATAAAAAAAATTCCGCGTCCGCCTCGGCGTGTCATGAGCTGTTGCGTTTGCCACGGCTTAACTACGTAATGCGGTGCGCCGGTCGAAGTTATGATTATGTCCACGTGAGCCGCGCCGGTGAAGGCGTCCTCCCACGCGACCGCCTGCCCGCCGATTTTCGCAGCCATTTCCTCCGCCCGCGATAAATGATGATTCGCCACGAAAATTTTTTTCACGCCGTGCGATAACAAATGTTGCGCCGTGAGTTGAGCCATTTTGCCCGCGCCGAAGATTAACGCGCTTTTGTCGGCGAGCCCGCCCAATTTTTTAGCCGCAAGCTCGACCGCCGCCGAAGCGACCGATACTGAATTGTATGTGATTTTAGTTTCCGTGCGGACGCGCTTGCCCGACGCTATCGCCCGATTAAACAACGTGTTCAAAATTGTACTCGTCGCCGCCGTCATTTTGGCGATTGCATAAGCCTCTTTGACTTGCGAAAGAATTTGCCCTTCGCCCAAAACCAAAGAATCCAAGCCCGCCGCCACCTCAAAAAGATGTTCCGCGCAGTTTTCGCCTTCGTATTCGTATAAAAATTTTTTGTCGATATTGCCGCCGGTTAAATCGTTCAGAAATTGATAAAGGCTCGCCTCGCAACCTTCAGCCGTGACGGCGTAAATTTCACTGCGATTGCAGGTTGTCAGCACAACCGCTTCGCTCAAGCCGTCGTAGCCGTCAAGATTTTCAAGTCCGCACCTCAACGCCTCCTTGCTTACAGAAAATTTTTCGCGAATCTCAATCGGTGCCGTTCTGTGATTCAAGCCTAAAATTTTCAAGTGCATAATTTATTTTTTCCTCCAAACGGTTAATCTCGCCTGATTTTAAAAGCTCCCAAATTTCGCGAGTCAAAAATTTTTGCCAGAATTTTTTTCGCGCCTTATAATTCGGCAGAAGTCGCTTAACTTCCCGCCTATACTGCGAAATTATTTTTAAGCCCACGCCGAAATTTTCATCAAGCTCCGATTCCAACATTTGCCGCACGAATTTTGAAAACGCCGGAGAATTCGCGCCTGTCGAGATTGTCAATAAAAATTCGCCGCGTCTGATTTTTGACGGAACATTAAAATTGCCGCCCGCCCTGTCCACGACGTTGACCAAAATTTTTTTATCTTGTGCAACTTGCGCCGCCCGCCGATTAACTTCGGGGCTGTTCGTCGCCGCAATTAAAATTATTTCGTCACCGAGCATTTCCTCCGAAAAATTTTCTTTTAATAAAAAAATTTCCCCGCGCCGAAAAAGTTCTTCGACTTCCGCGCAGATTTCGGGAGCAATGACTTTGACATTTGCGCCCGCCTCAAGCAGTCCGCGAATTTTCCTGAACGCGACTTCGCCGCCGCCGATTACGACGCAATTTTTATTTTCTATATCAAGGTTTATCGGATAAAGTTTCATTTGAATTACCACCTAAAACGTGCGCCGTTAAAAGAATTATCAGTTCGGATTCGGATTTACTTTTGCGATGATTTCTGAACAACGCGCCCAAAATCGGCAAGTCGCCGAGGAAAGGAATTTTGCTGACAGATTTTTCCTCCTCCGCGCCGATTAGCCCGCCGATAATCATTGGCTCGCCGTCGCGAACGGTAACGGTTGTATCAGCCGAGCGCGTGTTAAATCGATAAGCCTGCATGTCGGCGACGTATTGCGGCGTGCTTACCTCCGTGTGAATCGTCGCGGTTATCGTGCCGTCTTCGTTAATGCGCGGCGTGTATTTTAAAATAATTCCCGCGTCGCGATATTCAAAGGAAGTTGTGACAGTTGAATTGGTCGTTCTGGTTGTCGGGACGGGAACCGAATTGCCAACGTTGATAACCGCCTCGCGCCCCTGAATTGTCGTGACATTCGGGCGGGAAAGAATTTTCGCCTTGCCGTTGGTGACAAGCGCGTTAATCTTTGCGCTTAATGCCCAATTCAAATCGGTAGCGGCAGTTAATGAACGACCGAACTGAATTAAGCTGGAGCCGCTTGACGATTCAGAATAACGAGTTCTTCCCGATTGAGCAGAATAAGTTCCGTCAAACGAAGACCACGTCCACTCCACGCCAAGATTTTTAGTTTCCTCTTTGGTTATCGCCAAAATTTTTGCCTCAACGGAAACTTGCTTAAGTTCAACGTCGAGAGTTTCCAAAAGGTTTTTGACGCGCTCATATTCGGCGGGCGTCCCGAAAAGAATCAGCGCGTTGACTTCGGGATTGACATAAACTCTGT
>CAMNEX010000142.1 GCA_946536825.1 uncultured Selenomonadales bacterium
CGGCGAATATTTTCCGCGTGTTGGCGAAGTTCTTCATAGGAAAAGCCGTCGCCGGTCAGCGCGTAAACCGAGCCGAAAACTTCATCATAAGTATCATTAAAGAAAGGTCCCATGACGCCTTCGGGCAATTCATCTTTAATATCGTTGCAAAAATTGCGAACTTCGTGCCACGTCGGGCGAATTTGTTCGGTTGGAGGGTTCTCGTCAAGTTCAATATAAATTGTCGTTTCACCTGGTCGAGTCTCGCTGGTCAAGGAGTCAAGGTTCGGAATATCCTGCAACTTTTTTTCAAGTTTGTCAGTAACTTGCTCTTGCATTTCGTTGGCGGTCGCACCCGGCCAATGTGCGACGATAATCATTTCGCGGATAACAAATTTTGGGTCTTCCATGCGTCCAAGTTGAAAGTAAGAAAAAATCCCGCCGATTACTGCCACCGCGATAAAATACCAGACGAGGTTTTTATTTTTAAGTGATAGCTCCGTTAAGTTTCGCAAGTCAATCACCCGTCCTAACTTCCTGCCCGTCGTGCAACTTTTGGACGCCCGCAACGACGACAATATCACCCGCACTTAATCCGCGCACTTGAACGTTATTAGCGTCAAAGGCAGTGACTTCGATTTTTTTAAGCGAAACTTTTCCGCCGTTGACGAGCCAAACTTGCGCGTCGTTGCCGGTTTGATAAATCGCGCTTAGCGGCAGGATAATTGCTTGCGTAGAAATTTCGCCGAGCATTGAAACATTCGCCGTCATTCCTAGCTGAATATTTCGGACTTCGGGCAGGGAAATTTTAACAGTAAACGTCCGCGACGCTGAATCCGCCATTGGGGAAATTTCGCGTACAGTTCCTTCGACAATATCTTTAGTCGCCCAAAAATCAACCGTGACGCGCTGCCCGATTTGCACGGCGGAAATTTTATTTTCTGGAATGTTTACGGCGACTTCAAATTCATTAGTCTGCACGAGCTTTAAAACGGTTTGCCCCGCCGCGACGACTTGCCCGATTTCCGCAGAAATTTCCGAGATAACTCCGTCGGCATTGGCGGTTAGCGTCGTGTATTCGAGCGCGTTTTGACTTTGTTTGGCTTGAGCAAGGGCGGCGTCGTAAGCGGCTTGCGCGGCGTCGTATTGAGTTTTGTATTGGTCAAGGACAACGGCGGCTATTGCTTCCGATTTAAAAAGCTCGGTGTAGCGGTCGAGATTGGATTTTGCGAGCTGAAGTTGAGCGCGAGCCGAGGCAACTTGCGCGTCGGAGCTTTTTGACTGTTCGACAATGTCTTTAGGGTCAAGCGTCATTAAAATTTCCCCTGCACGGACGAGCGAACCCGCCTGAACGTCGCGAGAAATTATTTTGCCGCCCACTTGAAAAGATAAATTCGTCTCGTAACGCCCTTTGACGACGCCCGAATAATTTTCTTCCGCCGCGGCGTTCGATAACTTAATCTGCTGAACTTTGACGACAGGCGATTTGGGAGTTGTTGCTGATTCTTCAGCGCAACCGACAATCAAAAAACTTGCGGCGAGTGTTGCGATTAAAAATTTTTTCTCCAAATAAAATTCACCGCCTAAGAAAATTTTTTTTATTATATCATTCAAGCGGCGCATTTGTCACAAAAAATCGGCGGACGATTGAACGCAAAATGATTTATGCAGGAAAATTTTTATTCGCGGCTAATTTTCTGACTTGGGAGGTGATTTTTATGGAAAATTTTTCTTTGCAATGGTTTCCGGGACATATGAAAAAAGCGGAGCGGCTGATTCAAGAAAACTTGCCGCTCGTTGACTTGGTTATAGAACTTTTAGACGCTCGAATACCTTTAAGCAGTCAAAACCCGATGTTGCAAGAAATTATTCGGGATAAATTGCGCTTAATCGTGCTCGGAAAGGCTGATTTAGCCGCAAATGTTGACGATTCTCTTAAAAAATTCCGCGAAGAAAATTTGTCTGCTGTCGCTGTCGACGCCGTTAAGGGCACGGGGATTAAAAATTTAATCGCTCAAGCGAAGTCAATCGCTCAATCAAAGACGCATAAACTTGCCAAACACGGCGCAAAACCCCGCTCCGCTCGCGTTATGGTTGTCGGGATACCCAACGTCGGAAAATCTTCGCTGATTAATCGGCTCGCGGGCATGAATCACGTTAGAATTGAAAACCGCCCCGGCGTCACTCGCGCTAAACAATGGATTAAAATCGCTGACGGACTGGATCTCCTCGACATGCCGGGAATTTTATATCCGAAGTTCGATAATCCCGACGTCGCACTTAAATTATCGTGGGTTTACGCTATCAGCGATGAAATTCATGACTTGGAACCGACTGTTTGCAAACTTTTGGAGACTTTAGCCGAAAAATTCCCCGAAGGTTTAATTGAACGCTATAAAATTCAAGATTTACCTGCCGACAGTTACGAACTTTTAAATCAAATCGCTGTCAAGCGCGGTTGCATAAGGAAAGGCGGCGTTATCGATACCTACAAAGCTTTGCGGCTAGTTTTAGCTGATTTCCGCGCAGGTAAACTCGGAAAAGTCATGTTGGATTAAAAAAACCCTCCGACACTTGCCGAAGGGCTGTTTTTAGGAATGGGATTTTATGAACTTCAAACGCTTTTTGCCCGCAATTTTAGCGAATATCTCCGCCGCATTGAGCGAAATTTTGTTAATGGCGTCGTCGGCATGGCTAATCGCCTCCGCCGCACTGCAACCGCCGCTTTCCGCGCTGTCAGTCGGCATTACTTTAGTCCGAACCGCAGGAATTTCTCGCGCCGCGCTCCGTTATGCCGACAGATTCGTTTCACACAAGATTATTTTCAAGCTCTTGGACGATTTACGACAAAAAATCTTCCTGAACGCCGCAAAAATCTTCCCGCTCAAATCCGGACGCTCTCACGAAGGCGAATTACTTCATAATTTAACCGTTTCAGCCGATTTATTGAAAGATTTCTTGCCGCGAGTAGTTTTGCCGCTCACAACCGCCGCGCTCATGACAATTTTGCTGACATTTTTCCTATTCGAGCAGATAAAAATATTCGCGCTGATATTGCCGACGATTTTTTTTATAAATTTAATTCCGCTCGCGTTTAAATCCGCTGATGATTCCGATTACCGCGAAAAGATTTTAGATTTCAGCGACGGGCGCGACGAACTGAACATTTTCGGAACCGCTCCCGCGCTTAAAGTCCTAAATCAAACCGCAAAAAAATTCGGCGAAGAGAATTTCAAAATGACTTCGCGACAAATAAATCTCGACGCGATTTTTAAAATAACAAACGTTGCGGGATTTTTTTTTATGCTGTTGAAAGTTGCCGCCGTTGCTGATACAATCGCTTTGACGGTTTGGACGCTGATTTTTTTGGCGACGCTGGAAATTTTTAGTCAAATCCCCGCCGCAGTAAGGGCAATGCGTAATGAGCAATGCATAATGCCTAATGAAAAGATTTTGTCGCCCGCGCAGATTTTGCCGACCGATAAAGCGGTTGAGATTAAAAAGCTGAGTTTCGGCTACGCCGGCGAGAAAATTTTTGACGATTTTAATTTGACGATTGAGCGCGGCGAGAAATTA
>CAMNEX010000143.1 GCA_946536825.1 uncultured Selenomonadales bacterium
TTGAGTTGCCTAAAAATTATTTGCAGGAAAATTATCAGCACTGCGCCGATAATCGCGCCGGGGATTAAGCCGTCGAGTCCGCGCATGAACGACATAAAAATCGGCGTGCGCATGTGAGCAAAAGTTTCGACCATTGAACTTTGACCGATTGTCGCCGCCATAATCAAGACGAAACAAATCATTTTCGGGAACTTTTTAAGGAAGGCGGCAAATGCCAACATGAACGCGGGGTGCCCAAAGAAAATTTCCTTCGAGCGCGGACGCGCATAAAAAATTTGTTCAAGCAACGTCCGAATTTTTATTTCCAGTCCGGAAACCGGCATTCCCGACGTATGTCCGCTACGCGCAATCAAAACTACAAACGCTCCCATGACAAACATCATCGCGAGAAAAACTTTCATGCTGATTGACTTGTCGAGGAGCTCTTTTATTTGTTGAGTTGCGGGAACGTTTTTTCTGACTTCGTCGACGACATTGAACCGTTGCAGAAATGCCACGGCTACCAAAATCAGCGGCAAGATAAATGTTAATTTTATGCCGCGAAAAATTTCAAACTCCAAAAAATACGACACGTCCGACAACGCGCCCGATAAATACGCCGCGCCCGTCATTGACGTTATTCCCGTGACGAGGAGCGCGAAGCCCGATATCCAGACGAGTTGAAATGTTGATAAATTTTCTTTGAGACGCGCCGCCCGATTTTGTACGCGGATTTTGAATTGAATCACTCGCAATAAGTCTAGTTGCCAAATTATCGCTAAGGCGGGGAATAAATTCGCGCTGAAGAACGCCGCCAAGATTCTGACTTTGCCGCCCGAACCCATTAAAATCGGAGCCGCCGCGATTATCGCCAAAACCGCAAATAATTGCAACTGAAATTTCCTGTTGCGATTGAGTCTGCGCGAAATTAAAGATAAGTACAAAACGCCCGCCGCCACGACGCCGATTATTACGAGCGCACGGAGAATCACATTGGGATAATAATTATCAAAAGTGCCCGCCTTGCCGAAAGTAAAGCCGTCCTTTTCCAAAATCGCATGAACTTCGCGGAAATATTTCAAGTTCGTTTCAAGCAAAGTAGTTTCGGGTTCGGGCTTTTCGTAAATGCGCAGGAGATTGATTCTGATATTTCGTTCCCTGTCCGTCGTCGACCAGCGATTAATCGCCGCCGACATTGCAAGCTTGGGTTGTTCGTCTTTGGGGACGGCGTAAAGCCGCGCAACGTTATCTTTCCCAACTTTATCGGCAAGATATTCCATGCCCAACTGCGGATAAAATTTCAGTTGCGTAAAGTGTTCAATCACGCCGAAAGTTATTTTCCGCCGAATCATATTCTCCGCCGTCAAGTCAAGAAAATTCGACGCGCCCAAAACTTCAGGACCGTCGAAAACAATTTCGGAAATCGGATAACGTTCAATCCTGTTGAAGAAAAATTGAACATTCTCCGCCGTGCACTTTTGAAAATTCATCGGGCGGGCGAGAATCATAAAACCGGCGGCGCGAGCGTTGTCCATTTCGTCGCGGGGCAAACAAAGCGGCATTTTCATCAGCTCGCCGAATTGCGCTTTGACTTCGATAACCTCAATTCCGCCGACCGCAAAAATTCTAACGCGCTCTTCGCCCAGCCGTTGAATCAAAGCTTCCTTGGTGTCGTAGTAGCTGTCAAGGTCGCCGCCGATAATGTAAACTCTGTTCGGGAAAATCAGCCCGAATTCAATCGTCTGTCGCCAAAGGTCGTTGTTCAAAGTTCCGCTCTGATAATTCCCCAAAATTTCACTGCCCGAAAGCGCGAAAACTTTTCCCGATAAAGCGAGTTTTTCAAGCGACGAATCATAAATTGCAAGTGAAGTTATTCCGGCTTCTTTAACCTGCGTCAAAACGTCGTCAAGCTCCAAGCCTTCGCGCTCGGCGAGGTCGACGACGCTTTTATAATCAACCGCCAAATCAACTTGCATATTTTCCGATTCGATAAAAAATCTTTGTCCCGCAATAATCAGCGCGGCGAAAAGTCCGACGCCTATAATTATCAAAAGCGTCCTGTTGTAAAAAAATTTTTTCATGCTCAATTCCTTGTCGCTTTAACGAAAGCTTCACCGTTGCGCATTTCAACCGTCCTGAATTGCATGCCGAACGGCATTTTAACATGCTCGGTTATGTTGAAGTCGCCCAAAAATTTGTCCAGATTGACACGGCGCAGGACGGCATTTTCAACATTAAGATTATTCATTTGGAAATAAAGATCTCCTTCGCGGGCGATAATCTGCCCGCTTATTTGAACGTCAGCTTCTCTGCCAAGAATTTTAACCTTAGCTTCGGCGGTAATTCCTTCGGGCCTCATGAAAACCTGCGTGTCCTTCAAGTGGTCAATTTTCTGCGCGAGGAAATTTTTCAAAGCCTCCTCGGTAATAACGCCGCTCAATTCCAATTTGCCTGCGTATTTCAAAATGCGGTTGGTGTGCTCCTCGCGGCTTATGCCTTCGGTCGGCATGAGCAATTCTTTAACATCAATATGAATCGACGAGCCGTAAAGTTGCGCCTTTTTCAAATTGAGTTCGCCGATTGTTGCGTCGGCGGCGGTGCAGTTAACGGTATCGATATAACCGAGACCGATTTTTGCACTCGGCAAGGCGTCGAGCGACAGGGCGACTTCCTGCGCGTTTGTGACTTCGGTGACTTTGTTTTTTATGTAATTCGTCAAAGCCTTCGGGACGGCGAATTGAAGAAACGCGCCGACAGCTATCAGCACGACAACTATAAACGCTAAAAATTTTTTCATGATGATACCTCATTAAATTTTGACGTTGGCTTTTGCGGCAAGGTAGGCGCGGATAAACGGATCAATCTCGCCGTCCATAACCGCCTGGACGTTGCCGGTCTCTTCGCCGGTTCGCAAATCTTTTACCAATTTGTATGGCTGAAAAACGTAGGAGCGAATTTGACTGCCCCATTCGATTTTCTTCAAGTCGCCCTCAAGCCCGGCAAGTTCCGCCTCTTTTTTCTCAAGTTCCAATTCAAAAAGTTTGGCGCGGAGCATTTTCAAGCAACGCTCGCGGTTTTGAATTTGCGAACGTTCATTTTGGCATTGCACAACAATTCCCGTCGGCAAATGCGTCATGCGAACGGCGGAGGAAGTTTTGTTGATATGCTGACCGCCCGCGCCGCTCGCCCGATAAGTATCAACGCGAACGTCCGCCATATTTATATCGACTTCGACCGCGTCATCAATTTCGGGCATAATGTCACAGGCAGAAAAAGACGTGTGCCGCCGCGCATTTGAATCGAACGGCGAAATCCTCACAAGTCTGTGAATCCCCTTTTCCGACTTCAAATAGCCGTAAGCGTTGTGTCCCTTGATAAAAAGCGAGGCCGATTTAACTCCCGCCTCGTCGCCCGGCAACAAATCAACCGTCTCGACTTCAAAGCCGTGACGTTCAGCCCAGCGCACATACATTCGCAGGAGCATTTGCGTCCAATCTTGAGCCTCGGTGCCGCCCGCGCCCGCGTGCA
>CAMNEX010000144.1 GCA_946536825.1 uncultured Selenomonadales bacterium
CGCATGCTACATCACGTAGCATACGCGGCGAGCCGCCCGTCCTTGGGCGGCTTCTAAGAGACAAATTGTAAAAATAAATTGTAGCGATAAATTATAAAGATAATTTGTATTGGGAGGTTCTTTATGAGTTATTTTTTAAAGCGTACTGAAAATAATCTTTGGCACGGAAAATTTTCCTCCTTCCCGGAAGATTTGGTTATTCATGCTGTTTCAACCAGGCTCGGCGGAGTCAGCAAGCCGCCTTTCGACAGCTTAAATCTCGCCCTTCATGTCGGCGACAATCCTAAAGACGTTCTTTTTAATCGAAAAAAATTTGTTCAGTCGCTCGGTTTTAATGTTTCTGATATTGTCACGCCCAATCAAGTTCACGGCGATAATATTTTCCGTGTTGATGAAAATTTTCGCGGTTGCGGCTCTGCAAATTATGCCGATTCAATCCCGGAAACCGACGCCCTTATCACCAATACAAAAAATTTGCCGCTCATGCTTTGTTTCGCCGATTGCGTACCGATTTTTTTTGTTGACTTTAAAAACTGCGCGGTCGGACTTGCTCACGGCGGTTGGAAAGGCACTCTTAAAAAAATCGCCGCCAAAACTCTTTTAAAAATGTACTCCGAATTCGGCACGCAACCTAAAAATTGTCTGGTAGGTATCGCGCCGTCAATCGGGGCTTGTTGCTACGAAGTCGGAGGAATTGTTATTGATAAATGCAAAGAGGCTTTCCCCGACAATCACGACGAACTTTTAATCAAACGCGACGAAAAAATTTTTCTCGACTTGTGGTGGGCTAATGTCCTTCAACTTCTTGAAGTCGGTGTTCCCGAACAAAATATTGACGTTGCCGCAGAATGCACTTGTTGCCAAAGTTCTTGGTATTTTTCCTATCGCAATGCGCAGAAAAACAATCTCGACCGAACCGGAAGAATTGCCGCTTTTATTGCTCTGAAAACTTGAATAAAAATCCGTAGTTGCGGCAGAAATGCCGCACTTTTTTTATTTGGCAGGAATTTTTTATGGACGGCGCGAAATTTCTAAAAAATCTTGCGAGGTGATTTTCATGAGCGAAAGAAAAGAGTTGACGGCACAAGAAGTTTTAAAAAAGTATGACACAGAATCAAACACAATGGAATATACAGGCGTTATGGCGAAAATAATTTCGGCAATCGCGATAAGTTTTTCGGTGTTTCAGATATACACGGCGAGTTTCGGCCTTTTGGACGCGCAAATTCAGCGGGCAATTCATTTAGGCTTCGGACTTTGTTTATCGTTCTTATTGTATCCAACGCGAAAATCTTGGCGACGAGATAAATTGCACCCCCTCGATTTGATTTTGGCGATTTTGGGCGCGGCGGCTCCGGCTTATGTCGTGATAAATTATCGCGAATTGATATTGCGGGCGGCGTTGCCCACTCAGACGGACGTTTTTTTCGGTGTGCTTGGAATTTTGCTTGTAATCGAGGCGGCACGGCGGGTCGTCGGAATCCCGATGGTTTGCGTCGTTTTATTTTTTATCACATATGCATTTGCGGGACCGTACATGCCCGGACTTTTAGCGCACCGCGGCTTGACGATTGATTATTTTGTCAGTCACGTTTACTTCACGACGGAAGGCATTTTCGGAATTCCTTTGGGCGTATCGTCAACGTTCATATTTTTGTTTATATTATTCGGCGCGTACTTAGAAGGCACGGGGCTCGGAAAATTTTTTATAGACGTAGCGAATTCAATCGCGGGTTGGGCGAGTGGCGGCCCCGCAAAGGTTGCTGTACTTTCAAGCGGGTTAATGGGGACAGTCAGCGGCAGTTCCGTTGCAAACGTCGTGGGCACGGGCTCCTTGACAATTCCAATGATGAAAAAGTTAGGCTATCACAAAGATTTTGCAGGCGCGGTTGAGGCGGCGGCTTCGACGGGCGGTCAATTAATGCCGCCTGTTATGGGCGCGGCGGCGTTTTTAATGGCGGAGTTCGTTGGCGTTCCTTATGTAGAAATTGTCAAAGCGGCGGTGATTCCTGCGGCGTTATATTTTATCGGCGTTTGGCTCGGCGTTCATTTCGAGGCAAAGCGCAACGATTTAAAAGGACTTCCCCGCGCAGAACTTCCCAATCTCGGCGAACTTTTAAAAACTCGCGGACATTTGGCAATTCCCCTCCTTGTAATCGTTTATCTGCTTGTCAGCGGCTACACGCCAATGCGGGCGGCTTTGGTTGCGATAATTTTATCAATCGTAGTTTCAAGCCTGAAAAAGTCTACGCGCATGAATCCAAAAGAAATTATAAAGGGTTTGGAGACGGGCGCGAGAAATGTTTTGGGCGTCTTAGTTGCCTGCGCGGCGGCGGGAATAATAATCGGCGTGGTGACAAAAACAGGCGTGGGATTGAAGCTTGCGTCGGCATTGCTTGATTTATCCGGCGGCTTGGTTTTGCCGAGCATGTTTTTGACAATGATAACGGCAATTTTGTTGGGAATGGGCGTGCCGACGACGGCTAATTATGTCATAACCTCGACAATAGCGGCTCCCGCGCTGATTCAAATGGGCGTTCCGATATTAGCGGCGCATATGTTCGTTTTTTACTTCGGGATAATCGCGGACGTGACACCGCCTGTAGCTTTGGCGGCTTATGCGGGTTCGGGCATTTCGGGCGGCAACGCCTTGAGGACGGGAATAAATGCATCGAAATTGGCAATCGCGGCATTCATAATCCCCTACATGTTCGTTTTAAATCCCGAATTAATTTTAATGTACGGCTTAACTGCGGGCTTGTTTTTATCGTTGTTGACGGCGTTAATCGGCATGGTTGCGTTGAGCGCGTCGCTAATAGGATATCTTGCCGCGCCGCTTAAAATCTTTGAACGAATAATTTTGGGCGCGGGCGGGCTTATGATGATTAAACCGGGGCTCGCGACTGACATTGCGGGCGTTGCAATTTTTGCGGCGATTTTCTTCCTGCAATTAAGACAAAAAAAATCCTGATACATTGATTTTTGAAGGATAAAATATTTTTTCGGCGAAATTTTCTTTCCGTTAAAAGGCAAAAAATGGAGGCGGATTTAATGGCGAAAGATAAAGTGCGCAAGGGAGCCGAAACTCTCGGCGACAGCAAGGGCATTTTGCTTGAAAGCGGCACAAATGAATTTGAGATAGTTGAATTCAGCATAGGCGGCGTAAATTACGGAATAAACGTCGCGAAAGTTCGCGAAGTTATTCAGCGTGCTCCGGTTACGACAATGCCGCAAGCTCATCCTTACGTTGACGGTTTGTTTACTCTGCGCGGGAAGGCAATTCCTTTGGTAAATTTGCCGCGCTGTCTGAATGTTACCAACGGCGATGAATCAAAAAATATTATCGTCACGGAAATTAACAACTACGACATAGGCTTTTTGGTGGAAAATGTTTC
>CAMNEX010000145.1 GCA_946536825.1 uncultured Selenomonadales bacterium
TGACGTTTTGCCCGAAACAAGTTTTGGCATTGGACACGCTGGGCAAGGTTTACGTGGCGAATCACGAGAATTGCATAGCCTGCGGGCAGTGTGAGCTGCGTTGTCCCGACTACGCGATTTTCATGGACAAAGTTAAAAAGGAGGCGGCGAAATGAGCGCGAGATTAATGCAAGGCAACGAGGCTATCGCCGAGGGCGCGCTTAAAGCGGGCGTCCGATTTTTCGGCGGCTATCCGATAACGCCGTCGACCGAAATTGCCGAGAGTCTGGCTAAACTTCTTCCCAAATTCGGCGGCACCTTTGTTCAAATGGAAGACGAAATTGCAAGCATGGGCGTCGTCTTGGGCGCGTCGCTGGCGGGCAAAAAAGTTTTAACGGCGTCATCGGGTCCCGGCATAAGTTTAAAGCAGGAGCTTATCGGCTACGCTTCCGCCGCTGAAATTCCCGTCGTGATTGTCAACGTTCAGCGCGTTGGTCCTTCAACGGGGCAACCGACCGCGCCTTCTCAAGGCGACGTTATGCAAGCGCGTTGGGGCACGCACGGCGACCATTCGATAATTGTTTTGAGCCCGTGGAGTGTTCGCGAGGCTTTTGACTTGGCTGTTAAATCCGTCAACTACGCCGAAAGATTTCGTTCGCCCGTGATTTTGTTGACTGATGAAATTGTCGGACACCTGCGCGAAAACGTCGAACTCCCCGCTGAGGTTGAAATTTATCCTCGCAGAACTCCGAAAATTTCTCGCGCCGAAGGTTATCAGCCCTACGCGCCCGACGAAGATTTAGTTCCCAACGTCGCCAATTTCGGCGAAGGCTATCATATTCACGTTACCGGCTTGATTCACGACGACACGGGCTTTCCCAGCGGCAGTCCCAAAGTCACCCGCGAGGCTATCAAGCGCATGCATGAAAAAATTTCCCGCGCAGAAGATGAGATTATCGAAGTTCACCAGGAATTCATGGACGACGCGGAATTTGCGGTTGTATCTTTCGGCGGCACGTCTCGCACGGCTTATGAAGCGGTTTTGAATGCTCGCAAGCGCGGAATAAAAATCGGCTTTGTTCGTCTGATTACAATTTTCCCGTTCGCGGAAAAAATTATTCGCGAGCTGTCAAAAAATCTGCGCGGATTGATTGTCGCGGAGTTAAATTTCGGTCAGCTTGTCAACGAAGTCGAACGCGCCGTTGCAGGTCAATGCGCCGTGAAACTCTGCGCGAAATACGACATGACAATTTTTGAGCCGGAAGAAATTGAGACGTCGATTGACGAATTAATCGCGGAGGTGAATGGCAATGGTTGAGCGCAGTTACGAAAAATTTTTCAGACAAAATCGCCTGCCGCATTTATGGTGTCCCGGTTGCGGAAACGGCATTGTCATGAAGGCGATTGTTCAGGCGATAGAAAAAAATCCCGCTTACACGCAGGATAATACGGTTATAGTTTCGGGAATAGGTTGCAGTTCGCGGGCGTCGGGTTACATGGATTTTGACACTTTGCACACCGCGCACGGTCGCGCAATTCCCTTCGCGACGGGCGTCAAGCTTGCGCGACCCGAACTCAATGTCATCGTTATCACCGGCGACGGCGACTGCACCGCCATTGGCGGCAATCATTTTATTCACGGCTGCCGCCGCAACGTCGATTTGACGGTTATTCTTTTCAACAACAATATCTACGGCATGACGGGCGGTCAGGCGTCGCCAATGACGCCGCTGGGCAAAAAGGCCACGACTGCGCCTTATGGGAGCGTCGACAGACCTTTTGACGCTTGCAAACTCGCCGAGGCGGCGGGCGCGACTTACGTTGCCAGATCGACGGCTTTTCACGTTCAACACCTCGTCAAAATGATTGAGGACGGTTTGAACAATCGCGGCTTTTCGTTTATTGAAGCTCTCGTTCAGTGCCCGACGGCTTACGGGCGGCGCAATAAAATGGGCGACCCCGCAAAAATGATGGCGTGGATGCGCGATAACGCCGTCATGAAAAATTCTTGGGATAAATTGCCCGACGAGAAAAAAATCGGCGAAAAATTCCCGATTGGTTTATTTTACAAAGCTGAATCTGTCGACTATGACACGGCTTATCAAAAAGTTATCGACGCGGCGGGAGGCGGTGCGAAATGAGAAAGCAATTAAGATTATCGGGCTCCGGCGGACAGGGCGTCATAACGGCGGCGATTATTTTGGCGGAGGCGGCAGTTTCGGAAGGCAAAAACGCCGTTCAATCACAAAGTTACGGTCCGGAGGCTCGCGGCGGCGCGTCGAAATCCGAAGTCATTATCGACGAGGAAAAAATTTATCATCCGCACGTTAAAAATCCCGACTTCGTTTTGGCAATGACGCAGAAAGCCGCCGATAAATATTTTTCTGATTTAAATCCCGAAGGCACTTTGATTTTGGACGATGATTTAGTTCCGACTTCGCCCGATTTTAAAAATATAATTCGCGTGCCGATAACCAAACTTGCGGTTGAAAAACTCGGCAAAAGTTTGTTTGCAAATATTGTCGCGCTCGGCGTGATTGTCAAAGTCACAAAGCTTGTCGACTTCGAGACGATTAAAAAATCCGTGGCGACGAGAGTTCCGCCGCACACAGTCGAACAAAACATGAAGGCCTTGCAACTCGGCTTTGATTCCGTGTAAATCATCAGAGGCTAGACAAAAAAGCACCTTTCAAGTATAATGCGCTTGAGAGGTGCTTTTAGTTTTGGAATTCATACCGCTTGCGGTTTTGAAGCAAATGTTCTGAAACATTACCGAAGATGTGTTGCAAAGTTGCATTGCGTTTTACCGTTCACGGTTTTGACGACAAAAAATCCCTCGTCTAATCGGCGGGGGATTTGATTTATGATTTAAAATTTATTTCACGGACGAGGCGCGCCGCATTCCGCGCAGAATTTTCCTTTATTGACTGCGCCGCAGTCTGGACATTTCCATTCGTTGCTGACGGGTTTTGGCTTGCCGCATTCGGAACAGAATTTTCCTTTGTTAATTGCGCCGCACTCCGGACATTTCCATTCGTTGACGACGGGTTTGGGAGCTCCGCACTCCGCGCAGAAATTGCCGCGATTTTCTTCGTGCCCGCAAGCTGAACATTTCCACGTTGGAGGCTTTTGCTGTTGTTGTTGAGCTTGTTGAGCCGCCTGCTGTTGTGCCATTGCGAACAAATTGCCCGCGTTGACGCCGCCGGCTTGCGCCGCCATGTTCATACCCATAAAACCTGTCATTGCGCCCGCCGTATTTTGTGCCGCGCTTTGCATTGCGTTTGCTTGAGCCGCAGTCAAAGCCGCCGCCGCCATTGCCGGATTTCTCAACGCGCCGCTACGTTGCATTTCCTTAATCATATTGGCATCTTCTTCGCTCGCGCTGACATTCGACACGCCGAACGAAACGACTTTCA
>CAMNEX010000146.1 GCA_946536825.1 uncultured Selenomonadales bacterium
GACGGCACAATTACTCTTATCTTCCCGACCAAACACGCTATCGGCATGGTTACGCCCGATGGCGCGGAACTTCTCATGCATATCGGTATCGATACCGTTAAACTCAACGGCGAGCATTTTGAAGTTCACGTCACCGACGGTCAGGAAGTCAAACGCGGCGACTTGCTTGTCACCTTCGACATTGACGCAATTCACAAGGCAGGCTATCCTGTCACCACGCCGCTTATTGTTACCAATTCTTCCGCTTATGGCACAGTTCGTCCGCTCAAGACAGGCGATGTCAAGGCGGGCACCGACGACTTGCTTGAGGTTCTCGGTTGAGTCGTTTAAAGTTCAAAATTTCGAGTGATAAATATTCTTCCTAAAGTTAAAAGCCCGTCGGAAAATTTTCGGCGGGCAAATTTTTTTTAATTAGGAATGAGGAATTTGAAATGACTTCCTACATAAAGACGGCGGCAATGCTGACGCTTTGCATATTTATTCCGCCGCTCGGCTGGCTGTTCATGTATAAATATTCGACCTTCGACAAGAAAGCAAATTTTGTACTCGCCGCCGCGTGCTTTGCATTTTTTATCTACGCAAATATTTCTGCCGGCAACCTCGAAAATATTTTGGGGAGCGATAAAGGCTTTGAACAGAGCTTGACGCCCGAAGAATTTCGCAAAAAATTTAACGCCTCCGCGCAGAGACTCGCGCCCAATCTCGGCTTGACGATTGATAAGCCGCTTGAAGTCGAAAAGAAAAATTTTTCTTACGAATTCACACACAAAGTAAAACTCAGCGGGGCGGTTAATGTCGGCGGGCAAATTACCGAGCTGAAAATTTTTATGGAGCCGACCAATCAAGACGAATCCTTTCAAGCGATTAACGTTTTAGGCTTGCTGATTGCGACGCTTAATCCCGAACTCGACGCCGAAGACCGCGGCGAAGTCATGCGCGATTTGCGAATGCTCAAGCAAGTTTCAACCGAGGGCACTTACGATTGGACGACGACTCGCGGCAGAATAAAATATTCCGTTCACGCCGAATACGGCAAAAGCACTTTTACCGCCGAGCTATTGAACATTTAGCAAAAAAAAAACCGGGCTTGAAGAAAAATCTTCAGGCTCGATTTTTTTACAGAGAAAAATTTTTTAAACAGACAAAGCGCAATTCGTGGAGCGCAACAGGCGTTGAAATTAAATCTTGCGAACTGTACAGCTTGGAATATTTTTCGCGGCAATGCAAGACGCGCTTGACATAATCGCGAGTTTCGGCGTAGGGAATTTTATCTATGTCGGAAAAATCTTCGTCCCAGTTATTTTTCTCCATCCATTTGCGAACGTTGCCGCGCCCCGCATTATAAGCCGCCAAAGCCAAAACGTCATTGCCGTTGAATTCTTCCTCAAGCTCGGCAAGATACCATGTGCCGTAGCGGATATTCGTTTCGGGCTCGCGCAGATTTTTATCGGGTTCCTCTCCTAACTGATAGGCAATCCAAGCCGCCGTCTCCGGCATTAGTTGCATTAAGCCGACCGCGCCGCTATGAGAATTCGCCGACTCTTGAAAATTACTTTCGACCTTCATAACCGAGATCGTCAAAAATTTATCGACACGCCACCGCGCCGAATAATTTTCAATCGTCGAGCGGTAGGGGAAAGGATATAGAAATTTTTTCTGAATCACGGGCATGCTTGTCAAAAAATAAATCACGATAATTGCCGCCACGCCTGTTAAAATTTTTTTTAGCATCAATTCACCTCCGCGCAGGCTTTAATGAATTTTAAATGATTGAAAAAAAGTTGTCAACGCGGCAATTTTTCTCCAAAAAATTTTTCAATTCTTAGCCGTAGCTTAACAAATTTTATGATATAATACCTTGCCGAAAGGAGGCGGCGCATTGCTGACAAAATTTTTCGAGCTGATAGGCGGATTCGTCCTGAAATTTTTCGCGGGCGTCGGCACAATCGTTTTGCTTTATGCCGAGACATTTAAACAACTGGCGCATAAACCGCGAATCCGGCATATTTTGGCGCAAATGGCACATCTGGGCGTCGACTCGCTGGGAATAGTTTCGCTGACTTTGCTTTTTACGGGCGTAGTTTTCACATTGCAAACGGCGCATGAATTTATCCGTTTCGGGGCGCAATCGACAGTCGGCGGAATAATCGCGATAGCAATCGGCAGGGAATTGGGACCTGTCTTAGTCGGAGTGGTCTGCGCGGGTCGAGTGGGCGCGGCGATCACGGCGGAAATAAGCACAATGAAAGTCACCGAGCAAATTGACGCGCTGAAAGTTATGGCGGTCAGCCCCGTGAATTATTTAATCGTCCCGCGCATGATAGCCTGCATGATAGCCGTCCCGCTCCTAACGGTTTTCGGCGACATTATCGGGGTATTGGGCGGCTGGGTCGTGGCAACACAATATTCCGGCATAAGCTCCTATCTGTTTGTCAATTCGATAAAAATTTTTGCGACGATCCACGACTTAACGGGCGGCATGATAAAGGCGATTTTTTTCGGGAACGTAATAGCGGTGCTGGGTTGCTATTACGGCTTGAATTGCCCCGACGGCGCGGAAGGTGTCGGCAAGGCGACGACCAAAACCGTTGTCACTTCGATTGTCGTTATTTTTATTTTGAACGCGCTGTTGACTTTCATAATTTACAGGTAAAGCCTCATGATTAAAATCATTAACGTTACAAAAAAATTCGGCAACAAAGTCGCGCTGAAAAATATCAATCTGGAAATAGCCGACGGTGAAACGCTCGCGATAATTGGCGGTTCGGGTTCGGGAAAATCGACTTTGCTCCGCCTTATGATAGGCTTGATTCAGCCGACGAGCGGCGAAATTTGGATTGGCAACGACGAAATTTCCCGCATGAGCGAAAAGGAAATGATGCGCGTGCGCCTGCGTATGGGAATGGTTTTTCAATATTCCGCGCTGTTCGATTCAATGACGGTCGGCGATAATGTTGCGTTCGGGCTGGTTGAACATACCGATTTCAGCAAAGAAAAAATTCAAAACATAGTCAAGGAAAAATTAAAACAGGTCGGGCTTGAGGGCGTGGAAAATCTTATGCCCAACGAATTATCGGGCGGCATGAAGAAAAGAGTTTCTTTGGCGCGAGCGATTGCCTTCGGTCCCGAAATTATTTTTTATGACGAGCCGAGCTCCGGACTGGATCCGATTACCACGAACAGAATCGATGAGCTGATTATTGAGACGCAACGCGCCCTGAAAGTTACAAGCATTGTCGTTACGCATGATATGGTTAGCGCGTGCCGCATTGCCGATAGAATAGCAATGGTTTACAACGGCGATTTGATTGCGGTTGACACGGTCGAGAATTTTAAAA
>CAMNEX010000147.1 GCA_946536825.1 uncultured Selenomonadales bacterium
GACACCGATAAACCGTTCCTTATGCCTGTTGAGGACGTTTTCACGATTACCGGACGCGGCACCGTTGCTACGGGTCGTGTTGAACGCGGTATGTTGAAACTCAACGAGCCTGTCGAAATTGTCGGTCTGCGTGACGAGCCCCGCAAAACTGTCGCAACGGGCATTGAAATGTTCCGCAAGCTCCTCGACAGCGCGGTTGCAGGCGACAACATCGGCGTTCTCCTTCGCGGCGTAGATCGTAAAGAGATTGAACGCGGTCAGGTTATCGCTAAACCCGGCACGATTCATCCGCACACGAAATTTAAAGCTCAAGTTTACGTCCTTACCAAAGACGAAGGCGGTCGTCATACTCCGTTCTTCGCAAACTATCGCCCGCAATTTTACTTCCGTACAACCGACGTTACGGGCGTCGTCAGTGATTTGAAGGACACCAACGGCAACGCGGCTGAAATGTGCATGCCCGGCGACCACATTGAAATGACAGTCGAACTTATCACCCCGATTGCTATCGAAAAAGGTTTGCTCTTCGCTATCCGCGAGGGCGGTCATACCGTAGGTTCGGGTCGTGTTATCGAAATTCTTGATGCGTAAAAATTTTTTGACATTCAGTCAATAAAAATCGGTGAGGCGGTCGGTAGTCAGCCCAAAAACTGATTGCCGGCCGTCATTGCTGATTTTATAAAAATTTTTTCTTGAAACCGACGACGACGCTTGATATAATTTTTGCCGTTGGTTTTAAAAGGTGCTGTGACATGGCAGATTGCTCGGCAGAAAGAATTCCAATCAGTCGAGGGAACTGCCGCGGAGCAACGTTGGGAGCTTTGACTTCCGACTAAGGAGGAATTATTTTGGCAAAACAACAGAAAATCAGGATTCGCCTCAAGGCCTACGATCATAAATCGTTAGACCAGAGCGCGGCGAAGATTGTGGAGACCGCCAAAAAAACAGGCGCGTCAGTTTCGGGACCAATCCCGTTGCCGACGGAAAAAAATATCTACACAATTCTCCGTTCGCCGCATGTCAACAAGGATTCGCGTGAACAATTCGAGATGCGCACGCATAAACGCTTGATTGACATTCTCCAGCCGACGCATAAGACGGTTGATGCGCTCATGCGCTTGGATTTGCCCGCCGGTGTTGACATCGAGATTAAGGTTTAATCAGGAGGTGCGAAAACATTGGCAAAGACGATTTTAGGTATTAAACTCGGCATGACGCAGATTTTCACGGAAGAAGGGCGCGTCATTCCCGTGACAGTCGTCGAGAGCGGCAACAACGTTGTCATTCGCAACAAAACTGTCGACACGGACGGTTATTACGGCGTTCAGCTCGGTTTCGGCGAAGTCAAAGAAAACAAAGTCAATAAGCCCGACATGGGACAATTCAAAAAGGCTGAAGTCAAGCCCGTTAAATTTATCCGCGAAGTGCGTTTGGCGGCGGAGTCCGAATACAAAATCGGCGACGTTATCGGCGTAGATATTTTTGCGGCGGGCGAGCTGGTTGACGTTATCGGCACGTCGAAGGGCAAAGGTTTTGCGGGTAGCATTAAACGCCACAACTTTGCACGCGGTCCTATGGGGCACGGTTCAAAATCTCACCGCGAGCCCGGCTCGACAGGCGCAATGCTCTCCGGTCCCGGCGGTCGCGTCCTTAAAGGCAAAAAACTTCCTGGGCGCATGGGCGGCATTCGCGCCACAGTTCAGCGTTTAACTGTTGTCAGAGTTGACGCCGACAGAAATTTGCTCCTTATCAAAGGCGCAATTCCCGGTCCCAAAAAAGGTTTGGTCATTATTCGCGAGACGGTTAAGCCGACTAAGGTTCATAAAAAATAATTGAAAGGAGGAAATGAGATAATGCCAACTGTAGCAGTTTACGATATGACGAATAACAAAGTCGGCGACATTGAACTCAGCGAAGAAATTTTCGGCGTGGAGATTAATGAAGGGCTTGTTCATCAAGCGGTAGTTATGCAACTTGCCTCGCGTCGCCTCGGAACGCATTCGACAAAAACCCGCGCAGATGTTCGCGGCGGCGGTAAAAAGCCCTGGCGTCAAAAGGGTACCGGTCGTGCCCGCGCAGGTTCGCGCAGAAGTCCGCTTTGGCGCGGCGGCGGTACAATCTTCGGACCGCACCCCCGCGATTATTCCTTCTCAATGCCAAGAAAACAGCGTCGCCTTGCGTTAAAATGCGTCCTCACCGACAAAGTTAAAGGCGGCAATTTAATCGTCCTTGACACTCTCAATTTCGACGAGCCCAAGACGAAAAAATTTGTCGAGCTCCAAAAAAATTTCGGCGTTGACAGTTGCAAATCGCTGTTCATTACGGCGGAACTTATCGACAACGTGACGCGCTCTTCAAACAATCTGCAGAATGCAAAGGCAATCGCCGCGCTTCAACTCAACGTCTTCGACATTCTCAACAGCGACAAACTCTTCCTCACAAAAGACGCCGTTGCAAAAATTGAGGAGGTGTACGTCTAATGGAAGCCAGAGACATTTTGATTCGCCCGCTCATCAGTGAACGTTCAACTGATTTAATGCAAGACGGAAAATTCGTTTTCATCGTCGATAAACGCGCCAATAAAATCCAAATTGCGCAGGCAGTCAAGGAAATTTTTAACGTAACTGTCGAGGACGTGAACACGATTAACGTTAAGGGCAAAACCAAACGCCGCGGTCGCACGGTCGGCAAAACGGCAAGTTACAAAAAAGCTATCGTCAAGCTCAAAGCGGGCGAGACAATCGAATTCTTCAGCGCGTAAAAAATTTTTGACAAAGGAGGTAAAACGTAAGTGGGAATTAAATCTTTCAAGCCGTATACTCCCGGTCGTCGTCACATGACGGTTTCGACGTTCGAGGAAATTACGACAAGTAAGCCCGAAAAATCTTTGCTGGCTCCGCTCAAGAAAAAAGGCGGTCGCAATCAGCAAGGACGTTTGACGGTTCGTCATCAAGGCGGCGGGCATAAACGTCGCTATCGTATAATCGATTTCAAGCGCAACAAAGACGGTATCCCCGCAAATGTCGCAACGATTGAATACGACCCCAACCGCAGTGCTCGTATCGCCCTGCTTAACTACGCGGACGGCGAAAAGCGTTATATCATCGCGCCGAATGGTTTAAAGGTCGGCGATAAAGTTGAATCGGGCGCAGAGGCTGATATTAAAACTGGTAATGCTCTTCCGCTTAAAAATATTCCGGTCGGCACGCTGATTCACAATATCGAAATGAAAATTGGTAAGGGCGGGCAACTCGTTCGCAGTGCGGGCGCGGCGGCTCAGCTCATGGCTAAAG
>CAMNEX010000148.1 GCA_946536825.1 uncultured Selenomonadales bacterium
CCGCAATATTTTCGTCGCCGAAAATGTTCGCGACAATCGGCACGCCCATTAAAACGAAATTGCTCCTAAAAATCGCCTGAACGATAACGCCGCGCCGCCGATTATCCGGCTCAATTCGCGGAACGATTATCATCAGCAATGTAAAAATTATCAGCACGCCGCCCGCTCCGAACAGCATAAGTCTCGGGCGAAAACTAGTCGCAAGTTCTGTTGTGTAGATAGAAAAAAACATCATCGCGCAGAAAAATACGCGAAAAACCATGCGGTTCATATGATTTAGTTCTTCGTCGGTCAGCCACTTGCGAAATTTCACGAACGCGCCGATTGCCATAAGACAAAACATCGGGACGACTGCGCTTACTGCTACGATAAAATTACTCAACATTGTATTTTCCAAAATTTTCAACTCCCTGCGCGTCATTTTATCACGCCGCCCGCCCGGCGCAAATTAAAATATTTATTTGACAAAAATTTTTTGACGTGATAGACTTCAACAACTTTGAATTAAGGGAGTGTAATGGTTTCGACGGGGATGAATGGGGTTCAATAAGCGAGCACCGGCTCCGTGAACCGGTTTAACAAGCGGAAAACTTTAATTATAACTGCGAACGAAGAGTACGCACTGGCGGCTTAACGCCACCCTGCCCGACCGATTCTTCCCGTCAGGTCGCAAGCGGGGTCAATAACGGGATACCGCCTTTGAGAGCACTGTAAAAGCGCGGGAATTTTCAAAGTGCTTGGCTTTATCAAGTTTGTCGTTGAGGTTGGTAAAGCTGAAATTTTTCAACGACTGCGCTCGGAGAAGGTTGAGCAACGGCATTTTCGGACAGGAGTTCGATTCTCCTCACTTCCACCAACTAAAAAAATAACAGCCCGAAGGTTTTTTAGCCTTCGGGCTTTTCGCTTGCTGTAAGTGATTATTTATTTAATGGTTTCTGATAGAAAAACGGCTTATAAGTTTCGTAGCCGATTTGTCGCGAATTCAGAATGGATTCGGTGCCGCCGACGAACAGAATCCCGCCGGGCTTGAGCGATTTGAAGAAATTTTTATAAAGCTCGGCTTTAGCTTCTTCGGTAAAGTAGATGACGACGTTGCGGCAAAGAATTAAATCAAAATTGGTCTCGAAACGATCCTTTAAAAGGTTGTGGCGTTTGAAGTCGACAGGCATTTTAATTTCGGGTTTGATTGCAAATCTTCCGTCGGGCGTCTTGGTGAAGTATTTGACTTTGCGGTCGGAGCGCATGGATTTGATTTCGTCGGCGGTGTAAATGCCTTTTTTCGCCTTGCCGATAATTTCAATGTCGAGGTCGGTGGCAAGGATTCTGTGACGTTTGCCGGGTGTCAATTCCTTCATAATAATCGACAGGGTATAGGGCTCCGCGCCGATTGAACAGCCCGCGCTCCAGATATTGAGCGAATCGTTGCGCTTTAAAAGATACGGAATAACATCGTTCTCGACTTGTTCAAATTTGTCGGGGTTGCGGAAAAATTCTGAGACGTTGATTGTAAGATATTCGATGAAGTCCGCGAATTTCTGTTTGTCTTTAACCGCGTCATTAAAAAAACTCGTGTAGCTTTTGAACGGCGTCTTTTGAATCAGATTGTTGATACGGCGGCGCATTTGCTGTTCTTTGTAAAGTTGCAGATCAATACCCGTCCTTCTGTTCAGTTTGTCCTTAAAAAGTTCCCAATCCTTATCGTCCATAATTTCTCCTCCTAGAAAAAAAACTTTGCTCGCATTGTAACAGAGCAAAGAAATAATTTCAATATAGACAAGGGAAATGGTATAAGGGGAAAAAATTTTATTACTTGGTCAAAGTTCCGTTGCTGATTTGGTAAGTTGCGCCGTTGATATTAAACGAAGTTTCCTCGGAAACATTTTTAAATGAAATTTTGCCGCCGCCTTGAATTTTAAGCGTCAAGGTATCGTTCTTGAAAGTCGAGGTTTTGAAATCGCCCGCGCCGCCCCGCTTGTTTAGGATAGTTAAAAGGTCGCCGCTTGCGTAATCGGCGATAACGTCGTTGCCGCCGCCCGCCTGATAAATAAATGTATCGGAGCCGTCGCCGCCTGTCAAAGTGTCGTTACCTTTTCCGCCCCAGAGCGTATCGGAGCCCGCACTGCCGTAAATTTTATCTTTGCCCCTGCCGCCGCGCAGATTATCAGCGGAAGTGCCGCCGAGCAGAGTTGTCGCCTTTTTTGACTCCGAGGCGTCCGCGATTGTCACGGCGTATTTGTCGAGGTCGATTGTACCTTTAAACGATTTAAAAACTTTTGCAGAATCTTCCGCAATAAAAACTCCGTCGCTGAAAAGCGTTTCATTTCCATTTTGCACAAAAGTAATTTCGGAGGAATTTTTAACGGTTATGGAGCCGGTGCCGATTTTTATCACGGCATCATTTTTTTTCATGTAAGCATCTTTAATTTCCGCGCCACTGCCCAGGCTGATAACGTCTCCTTCGCCGTAATTAAAAATTTTATCTTTGCCGTCGCCTTTGTTGTAAATAAAAATGTCCGCGCTTTCGCCGCCGTAAAGCGTATCATTGCCCTTGCCGCCCAAAATTGTCGCGCCGAAATTTCCCGCATAAATTTTATTTGCTCCATTGTTGCCGACGATTTGAATTTCATTTTCTGCCGCTGCGCCGTTAATCGTCACGAGCTTGGAATATTTCGCCGCGCTGAAATTTTCTGTATCGGCTGAAAGACTTATTGATTTTTGTTTAGCGTCAAAAATTCCGTCCGCCGTGTAGTAATTGACGTTTGAATTCATATTAATTGCAACGCCTGCGCCGTCTTGAATTGTCAATGAATTATCTTCGCCGAAATTGAAAATCACGTCGGAGCCGCTGACGGAAAATTTTTCATAAGCCGAAGCGACGCTGATTTTATCTTTGACGGTGTAGTTCGTGATTAAATCCGCGCCGCCCGAATAAATGAAAGTATCCGTACCCGTGCCGCCCGAAACGGTGTTATTACCCGCGCCGCTCGCGATTTTGAGATATGATCCGTTGACAGAAATAATATCGGCGTCCTCGCTACCGTTGAAGGTTTTGCCGAAATAATTTCCCTTGTTCAGCTCAAATTTATAATTGCCGCCCTTGACGATAGAAATTTCTTTATCGGCGAAATTTTCCTTGGCAACTTTGACAGTATCATTTTCCAAAGTCGGCTTGGAGGCAACGCCGTCAAGCTCAATTAATGTCGCGCCGTCGCTCGCCGAAACGTAGCTAATCTGATTATCG
>CAMNEX010000149.1 GCA_946536825.1 uncultured Selenomonadales bacterium
ACTCAAAGACGGTTGCGAAGTTCATAAATAAAGTCATGCTGTCGGGCAAAAAGAGCGTAGCTCAACGCGTGGTGTATGACGCCTTCGACACAATCCGCGAAAAGACAGGCAAAGATCCGCTGGAAATTTTCGAGACGGCACTCAAAAACGTTATGCCGGTTTTGGAAGTCAGAGCGCGTCGCGTCGGCGGTGCAAACTATCAAGTTCCCGTCGAAGTTCGCCCCGACCGTCGTCAGACGTTGGGAATTCGTTGGCTGGTAAATTATGCCAGACTGCGCGGCGAAAAAACTATGGACGCCAGACTTTCGGGCGAACTCATGGACGCTGCAAACAATACTGGCGCATCAATCAAAAAGAAAGAAGACACCCACAAGATGGCAGAGGCGAATAAAGCTTTCGCGCATTATCGCTGGTAAGGGGCAAGTTTCAAAGTGTCAAGAGAGTTTTCATTAGAAAAAACTCGCAACATAGGAATAATGGCGCACATAGACGCCGGCAAAACGACTACGACCGAGCGAATTTTGTTTTATACGGGTGTCAATCACAAGCTCGGCGAAGTACACGAGGGCGCGGCGACTATGGATTGGATGAAACAGGAACAGGAACGCGGCATTACGATAACTTCGGCGGCGACAACCTGTTACTGGAAGGATAACCGAATTAACATTATCGACACGCCGGGTCACGTTGACTTTACGGTTGAAGTTGAAAGATCTTTGAGAGTTTTAGACGGCGCACTTGCGATTTTGACGGCACGCGGAGGAGTCGAGCCACAAACCGAAACGGTTTGGCGGCAAGCGGAAAGATACAACGTCCCGCGTATGGCTTACGTCAACAAAATGGACATAACCGGCGCGGATTTTTACCACGTGATACAAATGATGCGCGACCGCCTTCACACAAACGCTGTAGCAATTCAGTTGCCGATTGGCGCGGAAGATACTTTCCAGGGAGTTATCGACCTTGTCAAAATGGAAGCGATTGTTTACGAAGACGATTTGGGCAAAGTTTCCAAGGAAGTCGAAATCCCCGACGATATGCAGGAAATGGCAGAAGATTATCGCGATAAACTTTTGGAAGCCTGCGCGGAACAAGACGATGAATTCATGGAAAAATATCTCGGCGGCGAAGAAGTCACAATCGACGAGATAAAAGCCGTAATTCGCAAGGCGACAATCGCTTGCAACATGACGCCTGTAACTTGCGGCACGTCCTACAGGAATCGCGGCGTTCAACCTTTGCTTGATGCGATAGTTGACTACATGCCCGCCCCGACGGATATTCCGCCGATTGAAGGCATCACACCCGACGGCGAAGAAGATTCGCGCCCCGCAAGTGACGAAGAACCTTTCGCGGCGTTGGCGTTTAAAATCATGACGGATTCTTTTGTCGGCAAGCTCGCGTTCGTCAGAGTTTATTCCGGCGTTCTCAAAAGCGGCAGTTACGTTTACAATTCGACTAAAGGCAAAAAGGAACGTATCGGACGAATTTTGCAAATGCACGCGAACAACCGCAAGGAAATAAATTTTCTTTACAGCGGCGACATTGCGGCGGTTGTCGGATTAAAAGACACGACGACGGGCGATACTCTCTGCGACGAAAAATCTCCGATTATCCTTGAGTCAATGGAATTTCCCGATCCGGTTATCTCGGTTGCGGTTGAGCCCGCGACTAAAAACGACCAGGATAAAATGGGAATTGCCCTTCAAAAACTCGCTGAAGAAGATCCGACTTTCAAAGTTCGCACAGACGCCGAAACGGGGCAGGTTATAATTTCGGGCATGGGCGAATTGCATCTGCAAATTATCGTCGACCGCATGTTGGACGAATTCAAGGTTGACTGCAAAGTCGGCGAGCCGCAAGTTGCTTATCGCGAAACAATTCGCAGAAGTAGCAAGGCGGAAGGCAAATTTATTCGTCAAACGGGCGGACACGGGCAATACGGACATTGTTGGATTGAAATTTCACCCAACGAGACCGGCGCGGGCTTCGCTTTTGAAAATAAAATTGTCGGCGGCGTCATTCCGAAAGAATACATTAATCCGATTGAGGCGGGCGTTCGTCAGGCAATGGAAAACGGCGTTTTGGCGGGCTATCCAATGGTTGACATTAAAGCGACGGTTTATGACGGCAGTTTTCACGAAGTCGATTCAAGCGAGGCGGCGTTCAAAATTGCGGGTTCGCTTGCTTTCAAGGCGGCGGCGGAAAAGGCGCATCCCGTGTTGCTTGAACCTTATGTCAAGGTTGAAGTCACGGTGCCCGAAGATTATATGGGCGACGTTATCGGCGATTTAAATTCGCGACGCGGGAAAATTGACGGCATGGAACCGCGCAATAATCTGCAAATAATTCACGGCTTTGTACCGCTGTCGGAAATGTTCGGTTATGCGACCGACCTGCGCTCCAAAACTCAAGGGCGCGGCTCCTATTCAATGGAAGTCGCCTATTATGACGAAGTCCCGAAAAATATTTCCGACGAAATTGTTGCGAGAAATACCGGAGAATATTCTAACGAATATTAAATTTTTTAAGAATTAAGGAGTGTTAATTTAAATGGCAAAACAGAAATTTGACCGCAGTAAACCCCACGTAAACATCGGTACAATCGGTCACATTGACCACGGCAAAACCACTTTGACTGCCGCTATCACCAAAATCCTTTCGGAAAAAGGTCTTGCGAAGTATGAATCCTATGACAATATCGACAAGGCTCCCGAAGAGCGCGAGCGCGGCATCACGATTAACACCGCTCACGTTGAATACGAGACCGAAAAACGTCACTATGCTCACGTCGACTGCCCAGGTCACGCCGACTATATCAAAAACATGATCACCGGCGCGGCGCAAATGGACGGCGCAATTCTCGTTGTTGCAGCTTCTGACGGCCCCATGCCCCAGACTCGCGAACATATTCTGCTTGCTCGCCAAGTCGGCGTTCCGGCTATTGTTGTTTTCCTTAACAAAGTTGACCAAGTCGACGACCCCGAATTGCTCGAACTCGTTGAGATGGAAGTCCGCGAACTTTTGAGCAAATACGAATTCCCCGGCGACGATATTCCCGTTATCGCCGGCTCGGCTCTTTTGGCTCTCGAAGGCGACGAGGAACAAAAAGCCAACGTCATGAAACTGCTTGACGCTGTTGACGAATATATTCCGACGCCTGCGCGTGACACCGATAAACCGTTCCTTATGCCTGTTGAGGACGTTTTCACGATTACCGGAC
>CAMNEX010000150.1 GCA_946536825.1 uncultured Selenomonadales bacterium
ACGACGGTCACAAGAAACAATGTAATCACAGAACTCACCTCCTTTCAAAAAACAAAGAGAGAGCCGACTGCAATTTTATTTTAGCGAAAAATTTTAAGCAAAACAAGGTAACAAGACGTCTTGCAAAAGTTTTTGAGCTATGGTAAAAGGCAATAAAAAATTATTTGGAGGGCGAAAATGTTTGCGAAAATAAAAGCGATAGCGAGTTACCTGCCCGCGCAGAT
Organism: uncultured Selenomonadales bacterium; assembly: GCA_946536825.1. Classification (GTDB taxonomy): domain Bacteria; phylum Bacillota; class Negativicutes; order Selenomonadales; family Selenomonadaceae; genus Quinella. The sequence goes on from CAMNEX010000150.1 coordinate 225, forward strand.
TGAAAATAATTCGGAGATAGTCGAGGCGCGTTTTATAAAAAAAATCGGAGTGAAAAGCCGCCACATTGTAACGAACGAATCGGCGGGCGATTTGGCGTTGAAAGCCGCCGAGAAACTATTTGGCGAATACGACATAGACAGAAACGAGACGGATTTTATATTGCTTTGCACGCAACACCCCGATTATCAAATGCCGCACACTTCCGCGCAGATTCAAGACAGGCTCGGCTTGAAAAAATCTGTCGGGACGCTTGATATTGCGCTGGGCTGTTCGGGTTATGTTTACGGGCTTGCAGTTGCGAAAAGTTTTATTGAGGCGGGACTTGCGAAAAAAATTCTGTTCCTGACGTCGAGCGTTTACACGAAATATATCAACGTCAAAGATACGTCGACGCGACCGCTTTTTGGTGACGGCGCGACGGCGACTTGGCTTGAGGGTGGGGAATCGGAAAGTCTAAAAGCCTTTGTATTCGGCTCGGACGGCTCGCGCTTTGACAAGCTGATAATTCCGGTTGGCGGTAGCAAATTTCCTCCGCGAGACAATCCCGAAGTTTTTTCTACGGACGAAAATAAAAATTATCGCTCGAATTACGAAGTTTTTATGGACGGCATGGCGATAACTTATTTTACCCTGCGCGAAATTCCAAAGCTTGTCGACGACGTTTTGAGTGCGGCAAATTTGACCCGCGCAGATTTGGACTATTGCATATTTCACCAGGCTAATAAATTCATGATGACATATCTGCGCGACAAGGCGGGCTTGAACGAGGTTCCTTTCCACAACGACATAAGCGAGACGGGCAACATAGTTTCGGGCAGTGTGCCGCTCGCGATTGAGCAGGTAGTAAAAAATATCGGCGCGGCGAATTTAAAAAATGTCATGCTGGCGGGCTTTGGCGTCGGCTTGAGTTGGGCGGGCTGTATCGCGAATTTATCGGATATTTTGTAAGGGGAAAGGAACATGGGACAAGGAAAAAGGGTTCCGACTGTCAGCGTGATTTTGACGAGCTACAATCATGCGGCGTACATTTCAGAGGCGATTGAGAGCGTGTTGAATCAAACGTTTGCGGATTTTGAACTTCTGATTATAGACGACGGCTCGAAGGACAACAGCCGCAAGATTATAAAAACTTTTGGCGACCCGCGCATAAAAACTTTTTTGTATGCGGAAAATCGCGGTCCTGTATTGGCAATTCGCGACGCGGTGAAATCTGCGCGGGGAAAATATATCGCGGTACATCACTCGGACGATTCGTGGGCACTCGACAAATTGGAAAAGCAAGTTGCTTTCCTTGAGGCAAATGAAAATTGCGCGGCGTGTTTCACGTGGGTAGATTTTATTGACGAACAGGGCAACCTTCGCGAGCTTGACGACAAAGATTTTTACAAGACGATTTTTGAACAGCCCAATCGTTCGCGTGCGGAGTGGCTGAATTATTTTTTTTACAATGCGAATTGTCTTTGCCACCCGTCAGCGATGGTGCGCCGCGAGGCTTACGAAAAATATCATATGCTTGACCTGCATGGATTTTGGCAGTTGCCCGATTGGTTAATGTGGGTGCGTCTGTGCTTTCACGCGGAGATTTTTGTTTTGCCCGAACGGCTTACAAAGTTTCGTTTGCGGCGGGCGCGGCAGGAAAATACTTCGGCGACGAGTTTTGATAAATTGATTCGCGCAGATTTGGAATTTTATTTTGTGGCGCGAAAATTTGCCGAGCATTTCACCGACGACAAATTTTTCTTGGAAGTTTTTCCCGAAGCGGAAAAGTTTTTGGTTGACGGGCAAATAAATCGGCGATTCGCGCTTGCGAAGTTGTATCTGGACAAAAAAAATATCGCGGTTGCCGCTTATCAACTTGCGGGCTTGGAACTTTTGAAAAATCTGTTGAGCACACCTTCCGACGCCGCGCAGATTAAAAAGCTTTACGGCTACGACGAAAAAACTTTTCTGGTTGACGGCGGCACTTACGATATTTTTAATCTCACGGAGAAAATTAAAATGCTCCGCGCAGAAATTTTTGCGAAAAGCGACGGGGAATTTTTATCGATTGCCAAAAGGGTTATCGGGATTGATACGGCGCGGAAATTTTACGGGCGAATTGATTTTGAACTTGCCGAGCCCGCGAAATTTTTGCGCTTCGACCCCGACGAAAATTTTATTTCGCTAAAGATAAATCGCGTCCTGATTAACGGCGAAACTTACAACGATTTTTCTAGTAACGTCGGCGAGATTGTCGGCGATTTCTACAGATTTTGGACGAGCGACCCGCAAATCATTTTTGAAGTAAAAAATTTGTCGGGGCATGTGACTTTTGAAATTTTCGGCGAGCTGGAAGAAAATTATTCCGCGATTTTGGAGGCGGCTTTGAAAAAACGCTCCCACGAAAATCTTTTTGCGGAAAATGAAAATCTTAAGGCGGAAGTTCAGCGGCTCACGGAGCTTAACAAAACGATTTTAAATTCCAATTCGTGGAAGTTGACCGAGCCGCTCCGCAATTTTAAGCAGTGGCTTCACTCCGACAACAAGGAAAAAGCATTTTCGGCGGCGCGTTTTTTGTATCGGGCGATGCCGATTGACGAAGATAAAAAAACTGAACTCAAGGATAAATTTTATACGCGCTTTGAGCCGCTGTTGAAAAATACGAGTGGTTATAAAAATTGGCAGATAAGCAAAGGTTTTGTGCCGAGTCCGCCCGTTTCGGCGCAGGGAACTTTCGACGGCGAACTTTTCGATCAGCCCGGCAAAATCGCGATTCAAGCGCACATTTTTTATCTTGACTTGTTAAAAGAAGTTGTTGACGCCTGCGCGAACATGCCGTATAAATTCGACGCTCTAATTTCTGTTGTCGACGAAGGAGCCGCCGAAAAAGTTCGCAATGCCTTTGAAAAAATTCCGACCGCGGAAAAAGTTATCGTGCGCGTTGTGCCAAATCGCGGGCGGGACGTTGCGCCGTT
>CAMNEX010000151.1 GCA_946536825.1 uncultured Selenomonadales bacterium
CCGAAAAATTTTACCAGCTTTTTGAGCTTGATTCGCTCCTCGTAACTGCCGCTGTTGATATACCACATCTCAAGCAGCGCGACGAAGATTGACAAGCCCAAAGTCACGGGCACGAATAAAAAATGATAGATTGTTGTTATTGCGAATTGCAATCGCGATAGAATCAGTGCATCCATAAAAATCACTTCCTGTCTTTAAAAATTTTTATAACGTCCAAGATCTCAGCGGAAGACGTAGCCGACGCCCGCATTTTTATTCAATTAAGATTCATGGCAATCACTCCCCCAAAAAAACTTTTCGCATTTATTAAATCATAAATCGCGCCTGTTGACAACGAAATTTGCAACAAAAAAAGCCGCCAAAAAAGCGGCTCAAGCAACTGAAAAATTTTTCAAACTTCAATCGGAATCAGGCTGAAAGTATCGTAGTCAAAAAGTCCGCGAGCCGTCAATTTTATTTCGGGGATAACGGGCAATGACATAAAAGTCAGCGTCATGACGGGTTCAACTTCTTTGCTTATTTCCAATTCGGCGTAGGCTTTTTCGTGGAGCGCGTCGAGTTCTTCTTTCATTTCCTCGCCGCTTATTTCGCTCATAAGTCCGGCAATCGGCAACGCTATCGACGAAATGATTTTCCCGTCCCTAACCAAAACCATGCCGCCTTCCGTTTTTATCAGCGACTCAACCGCGAAAAAAATTTCCTCGTTGCTGACGCCCGCCGCGATTATGTTATGTGAATCATGCGCGACGGAAACAGCAATCGCGCCGCGCTTTATTCCATAGCCGTTCAAAAATCCGAGTCCGATTTTCCCTGTCTCGTGATGACGTTCGATAACCGCGACTTTGCAAATGTCCTGCGCGGGATTAAAAATAAAATCGCCCGCCGCGTCGCGCTTAATTTCGGCGGTAATTTTTTTACTCACGACGCCGCCCGGCAAAATTTTTATCACATTAACCTTGTCGCCGGTCAAATGCATTTTCAAGCGGTCTACAGAAAAATTTTTAACCTTAACCGAGCCGCGCATTGACGAAATATCCGCGGGAATAATTTTCGGCAAATATTTTCCGTCCGCCGCGACGAGTTCGCCGCTCGTCCAAACTTTATCGACGCGGAAATTTTCCAGGTCGTCAAGTAAAACCAAATCTGCGCGGGCACCGATTTTAATCGCGCCCCTGTCGTAAAGCCTGAACGCCTCGGCAACATTAATCGTCGCCATTTGAATTGCGGTTATGGGGTCGAGCCCCTCTTCAACGCACATTTTTAAATTGCTGTCCAAATGCCCGTGCTCCAAAATCGTTTTGGGTTGGCGGTCGTCGGAGCAAAGTAAAATTCTGTGACTATTCGCGGGCGTCACGCCCTTAATCAGCTTTTTCAAATCGTGACAGGCGGAGCCCTCGCGAATCAAAACATACATGCCCTTTGCAATGCGCTCGTCCATTTCTTCGAGCGTCGTGCATTCGTGATCGCCGATAATCCCCGCGCAGAGGTAAGCATTCAAATTTCTCCCCGTGACTTTCGGCGCGTGGCCGTCAATGAGCTTGCCGAATTTTTTCGCGAGAAGAATTTTATCCAAAACTTTATCGTCGGCATTGATTATTCCCGGCGCGTTCATGAATTCTCCGAGCCCGAAAATATTTTCGTCGCCGATAAGTTCAGACATATCCTCCGCCTCAAGGATTGCGCCCGCGTCTTCAAAAGGCGTCGCGGGAACGCAGGAGGGCATTGCGTAAATTATATTGAGTTTCGTCCTCTGCGCGGCGTCAAGCATGTAATGAAGACCTTTAAGCCCGCAGACGTTTGCAATTTCGTGCGGGTCAGCAATAATCGAAGTCGTGCCCCGCGGAACGATTATCCTGCCGAGCTGTTCGGGGCTTATGTAGGAGGATTCAATATGGATATGCGCGTCGATAAAGCCGGGCGCAAGAAATTTTCCCTGAGCGTCAAAAATTTTCTCGCCGTCGTATTCAACCGCGCCTACGCCGATAATTTTCCCGCCGAAAATCGCGACTTCGCCCGAAGAAATTTTCCCGTTCAGGACGTTGACAATTTTGCAATTCTTTATAATCAAACCGGCTTTGCGTCTGCCCGCCGCCGCGTCAATTAAATTTTTCAGTTCGGTTTTCGTCATGATAAATAAATCCTCTCCGAGAATTAAAGAAATGCATATTTCAAAATGAACAGCACCGTCAAGATATACATCAGCGGCGTAACATCTTTGCCTTTGCCCGTGAAGACGTGTAAAAGCGTGTAGGAAATGACACCGAAGCAAATTCCTTCCGAGATTGAATACATAAACGCCATTGAGAAAATCGTTATGTAGGCTGGGACTGCCGTCAAAATTTCGTCCGTCCAATTAATTTTGGCGACTTGTTGCATCATCAAGAAGCCAACGATTATCAGCGCGGGAGCCGTCGCGAATGCCGGAATTGCCAAAAATACAGGCGAGAAAAATAACGCTAGCAAAAATAAAAAGCCCGCAGTTAATGCCGTTAAGCCTGTCTTGCCGCCTTCGGCTATGCCCGCAGAGGATTCTACAAAAGTTGTTATCGTCGAAGTGCCCAAAAGCGAACCCGCTGTTGTCCCGATTGCGTCAGTTAAAAGTACTTGCTTAACTTTGGGAAGTTTGCCGTCCTTGTCAAGCAAATTCGCTTTTGACGCGCAACCGATAACCGTCCCGATTGTGTCGAATAAGTCAACGAACAGGAACGCCATTAATATTGTAAAAAATTCAAATGATAAGACCGAACTGAAATCGACTTGCAAGAGTGTCGGCTCAAGCGAAGCCGGCATAGAAATTATTCCCGACGGAAACAGACTGAAAAATCCTTTTTCGGGATTTGGAACGTAAAGCCCGACCGCTTGACAAATCATGCCCAGCACCCATGTCAGGACTATTCCGAACAGGACGCTGCCTTTGACATTTTTTATAAGCAGAAAAGAAGTTACAAGCAAACCGACAAGCGCGAGGATAACCGTAATTCCTTCCGAATTGAACATGCCGCCTTCGAGCGAGTGTTTAAAAGAATACAGCGTGACGAGCGTCGGACCTGCAACGACGATATGCGCGTTCTGCAAGCCGATAAAACTTATAAAAAGTCCTATGCCGACCGAGACCGCGATTTTCA
>CAMNEX010000152.1 GCA_946536825.1 uncultured Selenomonadales bacterium
TCAATCCGCGGAAGTTCAAACACCGATTCAACCTTTGCAACCGATAATTCAACAGGAAGTCGCTGAACGCCCCGCGTTGCAGAATTTTTCGGAATTACTCGGCGTAAATGTTCAGGTCGAAGAAAATTCTACCGCCGCGCCTGTCGCACCGCCGCAATCGACGCCGCAACAATTCGAGCAAAATAATCCGCGGCAACAGGGCGAACAAAATTTACAAAATCAAATTTTCCAACCCGCAACTGCCGAATTTCAATCGCAACAAGTTTCAACCGGCGGCGAAGGTTTCGCAACTAATTTGGCAACGACAAATGCCGCTCCTCAAATTCAGCAAGCTACTTCGACTCAAGCTCCCGACGCTCCTTTGCCGACGCCTCAAGAAGATTTCAACGTTCCCGCGCAGATTGTCAATCAAGCTCGCTTAATTCGCACGGCTGAAAATACCGAAATGGTTATAAAACTCAATCCCGAACACCTCGGCGAACTTACGCTTAGAGTTTCAGTCAGTCCGAATGGCGCAGTTAATGCGAGTTTCCACAGCGACAACGCGCAAGTCAGAACGATTATAGAAAATTCACTCGTCCAACTCCGACACGATCTCAATAACGTGGGACTTAAGGTCGAAAATGTTCAAGTCTACGCGGGCTTGAGTGACGGCGGCTTGATGAACGGGCAAGGAGGACAGGCTTGGCAACAAAATCGTCGACAAACTTCGGGCAATCGCAGAATTGATTTTGATTCACTCGAACGCGACGTTGACGCCGCCGCGCCCGCCTATGAAAATTCTACTTCGGAGGGCGTCGATTATTCTGTTTAAAAAATTTTAGGAGGTAATAATATGTCAAATTCACTCAACACGATAACCGTTGACGGCGTGACTTACAATGCGGAAGCATACGCCGCCACGCAGAAGACCGAACCTAAGAAAAATGACGAACTTGGCAAGGATGCATTTCTTCAACTTTTGGTCGCGCAACTCAAGAATCAAGACCCGCTCGACCCTCAAGACAACAGCAGTTACATTGCCGAGCTTGCGCAATTCAGTTCGCTGGAGCAAATGACTAATGTTGTTACAAATCTCGAAGACATGAGCAAAATTGTCAGCAATATCGATACGTCGGTTTTAATCGGGCAACTCAGCGGCATGATCGGCAACAATATTGATTGGATCGAAACGATAAACGAGGCTGACGAAGAAGGCAACCCGCTTAGTCACCAAGAGAGCATGACGGGCGTTGTTACGGGCGTGACGATTGTCGAAGGCAATCCGAATATTGTCGTTGAATCCGGCGGCGAAAAATACATTGTCGACATTGCCAATATCGGACACGTTTACGAATCGACAACCACCGAATAAAATTTATCAAAGGAAATAAAAAAAGCTCCCCGCCAAATTTGACAGGGAGTTTTTTTATTGCAAAAAATTTTTTAAGCTTTTAAATCTTCGCGACGCATTAAAAGGAAACAATAATCCGACAGGCGATTGAGGAAAATTTTATCGACTTCGTGAACGGATTCTGATTTAGCCAATTCGCAGGAAAGTCTTTCTGCGCGGCGGGTTATCGTCCTTGCCAAGTCCAGAAACGCTCCGCCCTTCGACGCACCCGGAATTAAAAATTCTCTAAGCGGCGGTAAAGAACTTTCCAACTCGTCCATTTCGGATTCAAGTTTTTTTACATCGTCGGGAGTTATTATCGGCTCCCGATTTAAACTCGCGAAATCCGCCATAAGTTTTGGAAGAAGTTTTTGTAAGTCGAAAATTTTTTCTCTGACGTTTTCAACCTCGGCAAATGCCCGCGCAATTCCCAACGCGGAGTCTGCCTCGTCAATCGCGCCGTAAACCTGAACGCGCAGAGAATTTTTTTCGACGCGCTCGCCCGTGTAAAGGCTTGTCAAGCCTTTGTCGCCTGTCTTCGTGTAAACCGACATTCAATCACCACCCAAAATCCATTCCATTTTCTCCTATCCTATGATTGATTGTCCGAAGTAAACAACCGCGCCCATGAAGAGTACGAACGGAATATAAATTTTCACGGCGAACGCCAAAAGTTGAGCGTCCGCGCCTTTGACGCCGATAGCCGCCGAGCCTATCGCGATTGACAGCGGAGAAATCATTTTGCCCGCGCAGGCTCCCGTCGCATTTGAGGCGGCAACCCAGGCTTGAACGGATTCATTTGCTCCGATAGCTTGACTTGCCATGACTTGCAATTTCCCGAACAAAACACAGCTTGAAGTCGCCGAGCCCGTGATATACGTTCCTACCGAGCCCAAAAACGCCGCGATACAAGGATAAGCCGAGCCGGTCGCCGCAACCGCCGTGTCGGCGATTTGATTGGTCATGCCGCTGTAGCCCATAACTTTTGCCGTCGCGATAACCGCAATAATCGTAACCATTGTAAATTTCAAGCCGTTAATTGTCTTCTTCAAAACGCCGAGCATTTCGCCGAAACTCGCGCCCTGTTTGGAACCCGCGATAAACGCCGCAAGCAAAATCAAAACGCCGGGCGTATTAATCCAGACAAAGGTATAAGGGACGCCGCCTTCGCCGTTGTAAATTGGAACCGACGATTTGAATTGCATGAGGAATGAATTAATCGGCGGGACAAGTTTACTGGTGAACAGCAGGAAAATAAAAATTAAAATGAACGGCAAGCAAGCGTTAATTCCTTTGGCGGTGCTGATTTTAGTTTGCGCCTGGTCGGACATTGCAAAATCGGGATCGTCAACAGGAAATTTTTTTGCAATGAAAACGATCGTGCCCATTGTGCAAATTGCGCCCGCGACAACCGCAAGCTCCGGACCGACAAACATTGACAGCGCGAGTTCGGGCAGGAAAAATGCAAGCCCCGCGCCTAAACAAAACATTGTCATGCCGCGCAGAGCCTTCAAGCCGCCGCCGGTTACGATAACAATCAGCCACGGACAAAGCAAAGTCAAAACGCCCAGTTGCAGAGAAGTAAAGGTTGCAAGTTGCATAGCGTCAAAGCCTGTGACGGAACCCAAAGTTACGAGCGGAATGCCGATTGAGCCGTAAGCCGTCGGCACGGAATTAGCGATAAGACAAAC
>CAMNEX010000153.1 GCA_946536825.1 uncultured Selenomonadales bacterium
CTACGCGCCGCAAGTTATGCAAACTCCCGACGGCAGATCTGTTATAATCGCTTGGATGGATATGTGGAATGTCGATATGCACGAGGCTAAAGACGGTTGGGCAGGGCAAATGACTATTCCGCGCGAACTCCACGTTAAAAACGGTAAAATTTTCTCCACGCCTGTTAAAGAACTCGAAAAGCTCCGCAAGTGGAAACCGATAATTCTTGAAAACGTCGTGATTGACGAGGCGACCACTTTTGACGGCGTTGCCGGCGAAGCTTACGAACTTGTTTTGAATATTGACGCCGCCGAGTCAAAGAATTTTTCAATCGCTTTGCGTGCCTCCGAAATTGAGCAGACCGTTTTAACTTACAATTTGAACGGCATTTTTAAACTTGACCGCACTAACGCGGGCGAACCGATTAATTTTCAATCCGTCCGCGAAATTCAAATCGAACCGTCCGAAAAGCTCAAACTCCACATTTTTGTTGACCGCTCAAGCATTGAAGTTTTCATCAACGACGGCGCGGAAGTCCTCTCGGCGAGAATTTATCCAAACCGCACTTCACAAAAGATTATTTTCCTTCCGGAAGATGCGGAGCTTAAAATTGACTCGCTGGCTTATTACAAACTCGATTTCGGCTTGCCGCACCCGCACATAAAAGACGATAACAAGCGCGACAATCCTTTCCTGTTTCTGAAACGATAAAAAAATCTCCGCAACTTTCGCCTCGCACAAATGCGGGGCTCTTTTGTTTTTCCGGCGAACAAATTATAATTAAAAAAATTTTTGCAAGGGGATTTCTTTTATGCGTATCAGAGATTTTACCGCTCAATGGCAAAATGTCAGCGGCGAACGCGCCAATTATCAAAAGTTTTGGCTCACGCTCGTCCGCGACGTCTTCAATATCGATAAGCCCGAAAATTTTATTTATTTCGAGTTGCCCGTTAAGCTCGCGCATAAATCTTTTATCGACGCTTACTTTCCCGACTCCAAAGTTATCGTCGAACAAAAAAATTTCGGCGTCGACTTGGAAAAAACTATCACTCAATCCGACGGAACCAAATTGACGCCTTACGAACAGGCGCGGCGTTATATAACGGGGTTGCCGCTCTCAATGCACCCGAAAAAAATTATTACCTGCAACTTCAAGGAGTTTCTGATTTACGATATGGAAACGCTGGAGCCGCCGATTAAAATTTTGCTTGAAGAATTGCCGCAAAAATTTCATTTGCTGGATTTCCTCATCGACCCGACAAAAAATAAATTGCGTATCGAATTGGAATTGAGCTTGCAGGCGGGCGAGATTGTCGCCAAAATTTATGACGCGCTTTTAACTCAATATATCAATCCAAACTCCAAAGAGTCGCTCGCCAGTCTCAACAAATTGTGCGTGCGCTTGGTTTTCTGTCTTTATGCGGAGAGCTCCGGCATTTTCGGCAAGCATAAAATTTTCCGCGATTATCTTGACGGCGCAAGGAATATTCGCCGCGATTTAATCGATTTGTTTCAAGTCCTTAACACACCGCTTGCCGACCGCGACCCCTACCTTGACGACACCTTGAAAAAATTTCCCTATGTCAATGGCGGCTTGTTTGCAGATTCCATTGAAATTCCGAACTTCACGCCCGAAATTAAAAATCTCCTGCTCAACGAGGCGTCCAGCGGCTTTAATTGGAGCGGCATTTCCCCGACGATTTTTGGCGCAGTCTTTGAATCCACGCTCAATCCCGAAACGCGCCGCGCCGCCGGCATGCACTACACCAGCCTTGAAAATATTCATAAAGTCATTGACGAATTATTTTTAGACGACCTCCGCGCAGAATTCGCCGCCATTAAAAACAAAAAAAAGCTCGCCGAGTTTCATGACAAGCTTGCCGCCATTAAAATTTTCGATCCGGCTTGCGGCTCCGGTAATTTCTTGACTGAAAGTTATTTGTCTCTGCGCCGCCTCGAAAATGATTTGTTCAAAAAATTGTTCGGAAGTCAGATTCAGCTCGGCGAACTCGACAACCCCATTAAAATTTCTATCGCGAATTTTTACGGCATTGAAATTAATGATTTCGCCGTCGCCGTGGCGCAGACCGCGCTTTGGATTGCTGAACTCCAAATGATTCAGGAGACGCGCCAGATTATTCACCGCGATTTAAATTTCCTGCCGCTCAAAAGCTATGCCAATATCACCAAAGCCAATGCCCTGCGCGTCGATTGGCAGGACTTCGCCCCCAATATCAATTTCATTATCGGCAACCCGCCCTTTGTCGGCAAAACTTATCAAAATGCCGCGCAGAAAGCCGATTTACTCGCCGTCGATAAACGCCTCAAGCCACTCGATTACGTCACAGGTTGGTATTTCAAGGCGGCGGACTTCATGAAGAATAATTCCACGCGCACAGCCTTTTTATCTACCAATTCTATCACGCAGGGCGAACAGGTCGGCTACTTTTGGAAAATGCTCGGCACGCACATCGATTTTGCTTACAAAACTTTTATCTGGGACAGCGAATCGCACGAAAAGGCGCATGTTCATTGCGTCGTTGTCGGTTTCAGTTGCGCCGATAATCCCAAGCCCAAAAAAATTTTCTCCGATAAAAAAAATTTCGCCGTCGCACAAAATATCAACGGCTATCTCCTCGACGCACCCAACATTTATGTCGAGAAACGCGCCTTGCCTCTATTTGATTACGTTCCGCGTATGTTTAAAGGCAGTCAGCCAACTGATAATGGAAATTTTTTATTTAAGCCTGACGAAATGGAAGAATTCATAAAAAAAGAGCCTCTCGCGGCTAAATTTATTCGTCAGTATGTTGGAGCGGAAGAATTTATCAATGGCAAGCTAAGATATTGTCTATGGTTAGTAAATGCGACGCCCGCCGAACTTCGCAAGATGAAATTAGTTATGGAACGGATAAAAAATGTTCGTGAATTTCGATTGGCAAGCAAAAAATCCGCAACTCGTAAATCTGCAGATACGTCTTGGCTTTTTCAAGAGATTAGACAGCCGACGACGAATTATATTTTAGTGCCGC
>CAMNEX010000154.1 GCA_946536825.1 uncultured Selenomonadales bacterium
GGGGAGCGACTCTGCAAAAATGTCACTGAGGAAACTTGGGAAGGCGCAGAGGAGCGTTGAGCCGAAGTCGGGAGAACTGCTCGATTGACAATCACCGTTTGACCTGCGAGTGACGGGAAGGGGATTAGCGAATTTTTTGATTCGCAGTCCGACGCTGTTCGGATTTTTTCTTTTCTGCGCCCGCATGGGCGTTTTTCTTTTAGGCGAAAAGTTTCTCCCTATTTTGGGAGGCATTGCTCATACATTTCATTTGCTGAGGAATCAGCGGCTCCGTTCGATTGTCGGAGTTTTTTTTGTTGCAAAAAAATAACCCGAACAATTTCGGGTCGGAAAAATTTTCGGCGATTAAATTTCGGAAAGATATTTTGTAATGGCGGCGTCGTAATCTGCGGTGTGAGCAAAAGCCTCCGTCGCGAGATTTTTACGCACTTCGAGCGGCACTTCGCCCGTATCCTTAATTAATTTCGCAATTTCGTCGTAGCGTTCGGGGTTGGTGACGACTGTGACGAATTTAAAATTTTTCGCCGCGGCGCGAATCATTGCGGGACCGCCGATGTCAATATTTTCTATCGCGTCCTCAAGGGTGACGTTCGGTTTGCGAATTGTCTTTTTAAACGGATAAAGATTGACGACAACCAAATCAATCGGCTCAATTCCGTTTTCCTGCATCTGCTGAACGTGTTCGGGATTGTCGCGGACAGCCAAAATGCCGCCGTGAATTTTCGGATTGAGAGTTTTGACACGCCCATTCATAATTTCGGGAAAGCCCGTTAAATCGCTGACGTAAGTTACCGGAATGCCCGCCGCCCGAATCGCCTTGCCCGTGCCGCCCGTGCTGATAATTTCGACGCCGCATTTGCTAAGCTTTTTGGCGAAGTCCACCACGTCAATTTTGTTCGATACGCTGATTAATGCCCTTTTGATTTTCATTTTACCGCCTCCAATCTGAACTTTGCGCCCGACGATATTCAATCGCCCTTCCGCGAACAATTTTATTGCCAAAGGATAAATTTTATGCTCTTGTTTCAAAACTCGCGCCGCTAAAGTCTCTTCGGTATCGGTTTCTTTGACTTCGACCGCCGCTTGCAGGATTATCGGTCCGGAGTCGGTGCCTTCGTCGACGAAATGAACTGTGCAACCTGAAATTTTCGCGCCGTAAGCCAAAACATCGCGATGAGCATGAGCTCCGGGGAACGCGGGCAACAAGGACGGGTGAATATTCATAATGCGCCCTTCGTAATGCTTGACGAAATCGGCACTCAAAATCCTCATAAAGCCCGCCAAAATCACAAGGTCGACGCCCTCAAGATTTTTTAAAAGTTCAGTCTCGAAATCTGCGCGGTTGGAAAATTTTTTTCTGTCGACGCAGATATTTTTAATTTCGGCGTTCTCGGCGCGTTCCAAAGCCTTGACGTTTGGTTTGTCGGTAATGACGATTGAAATTTCAGCCGACAAGAAGCCGTTTTCTATGGCGTCGATTATCGATTGCAAATTTGAGCCGCGCCCCGAACACAAAACGCCCAATTTAATCATAAAATTCACCTCCGTTAATCGTGACGCCGCTCCCCTCGACGACGCGCCCGATTTTGTAAAAAGTTTCGTCAGTCAAATCGTCTGCAATTTCCGGATCGACGATTAAAATCATGCCGATGCCGCAATTAAAAGTTCTGAACATCTCGCGGCGCGGAACATTGCCCCAACTCTGCAGGAGTGTAAAAATTTTCGGGGCGGTCCAAGTGTCAGCATTGATAATCGCGCCAAAATTTTCGGGTAGGGCGCGGGGAATATTATCGTAAAAGCCGCCGCCGGTTATGTGAATCAGCCCATGAATTTTTTCGCCGAATTTTTTTATAATCGGCAAACAAGTCGCGGGATAAAGGCGCGTCGGCGTCAAAAGTTCTTCGCCGATTGTTTTATCAAGCTCGGAAATTTTTTCGTCGCCTTTAAAATTCATGCGCTCGAAAACAATTTTCCGCACAAGGCTGAAGCCGTTGGAATGAAGCCCGCTCGACGGCAAGCCGATTAAAATATCTCCGACCTTTACCCGCGCAGGAGTTATCAGCGATTTTTTTTCGACAACGCCGACCGCAAAACCTGCAATATCGTATTCGCCCGCGGGATAAAATCCGCTCATTTCGGCAGTCTCGCCGCCGATAAGCGCGCAACCGGATTTTTTGCAAGCTTCGGCGACGCCGCGAACAATTTCGGCAACCTGCGCGGGAATTAATTTCCCTACAGCAAGATAATCCAAAAAAAATAGCGGCTCGGCTCCCTGAACCAGAATATCATTTACGCACATTGCAACGGCGTCCTGCCCGATTGTGTCATGCTTATTGAGCAGGAAGGCGATTTTTAATTTGGTGCCAACGCCGTCCGTGCCGGAAATTAAAATCGGCTCGTCGTAATTTTTCAGCGCGAAAAGCCCGCCGAAGCCGCCAATATCGCCCAAAACTTCGGGGCGATAAGTCGAGCGGACGAAATTTTTTATCAAGCGAACTGATTCATTGCCCGCGTCAATGTCCACGCCCGAATTTTTATAAGTCATTTGCTCCATTAAAAATTCTCCCTGAAATATTCAATCGTGAGTTTCAAACCGTCCTCAAGCTTAACAGTCGGTTGCCAATGCAATTTTTCCTTAGCCAGGTCGATAACCGGACAACGTTGCGTCGGGTCGTCACTCGGCAACGGACGATAAACAATTTTCGATTTACTCTCTGTCAACTTCAAAATCAACTCGGCAAGCTCAAGCATTGTAAATTCGTCGGGGTTGCCCAGATTAACAGGTCCGGTGAAATTTTCGGCGTTCATCATTTTAACAATTCCGTCAATCAAGTCGTCGACATAACAAAAACTGCGCGTCTGACTTCCGTCGCCGTAAACCGTAATATCTTCGCCCGAAAGTGCCTGCATGATAAAATTCGAGACGACGCGCCCGTCATTGGCAGTCATGCGCGGACCGTAAGTGTTGAAAATCCGCACGACGCGAATATCAAGCCCGTGTTGCCTGTG
>CAMNEX010000155.1 GCA_946536825.1 uncultured Selenomonadales bacterium
TCTTCCATTATCACGCCGTCTTTTTTGTAAGCCTTCAACATGAAATGACTGCGCGTCTGTGTCACGCCTTCGATTGGCGCAAGGCGCGTCGCCACGAAATTTGCCACGTCCTTTAGCGATTTCCCTTCGATAATGACAAGCAGATCGAAATTGCCGCTCATAAGATACACCGTGCGCACTTCGTCGAAGCGGTAAATTCTCTCGGCAATGGCGTCGAAGCCGACTTCGCGTTGTGGCGTCAAATTAATTTCAATTACCGCCGTGACAATGTCGTCGCCGAATTTTTCCCAATTAATCAGCGCACCGTAGGACAAAATAATTTTTTCCTTCTCAAGGACGGCGATTTCTTTTTCAATTTCGTACTCCGATTTTTGCAACATGGACGCCAATTCGCCCGTCGTCAATCTGGCGTTGTGTTCCAACAGCTCAAGAATTTCTTTCATGGCAAACACCTTCTAACAATTAGGAATTTTAATTTTCAATCATAATGGAGTAAAAAACATCGGTGTCGTGCAGAGCGGCAAAATTTTTTATCGCCTCCATTCCGCCGCGACTGTGATCCATTTTGTCATTGAGGGCGCAGAGTAATTCCAAAAAATCTTCGACGTTCAGCCGCGCACGCGATATTGCTGTCAAGACCGCTGCGAACTCAATCGCCCGATAAGTCGCCACGAACACCCGACAATTAAATTTCTCGTCCGCCTTGAACGCGCAGGGATAACACCTCATAAAAAATTCATTGACAAGATAATTTTCCAGGACGTCGGAAAAATTTTCGCGGAGCTGATACAAAATATTTTTTCGGTGCGCCAAATAAGTTTCGGCGAGCCGATTTTTTTTGCCGACTGTTAAATTTGCGTCGTACATCTCTCCAAAGATTTCTGCCAAAATCGCCGCGTGATTTTCTTCGTCAAAGTCGACGTCCTCAGAAATTTTTTCGCCGAAGAATTCACAAAGGAGTTTCAAACGCCGATTTATCGACAAGTCCCGACGTTGCAAAATTTTTATTGCGGCTTGCTGTCGGGTTAAAAATTCTTCTGCAGAAGAAATTCTTTTCGTGAAGTCGAAAATTTGCCGCGTCTTGAGTTCTTCGCCGATTTCAAAAGCGAGCGGCTCCCCGCGCAGGAGGATTAAAATTGCGGCAACGGGACAAGTCAGCGTCATTGCCTGTAAAAAAAATTCTTCGCCGATTTTGTAAGTCACACGTGGGAAACTTTGACAAATTGCCGGCAAAAAATCTTCGCCGCGTTTGATTTGCAATTTGCATAAAAAATTCTCGTTCAGGAAAGGACAAGCTCCCGACCTTTGCATTTTAAAAGCCTGCGCGGACTCGTCAAAGCGGCTGAAAAATTCTTCGCGGGCGGCGGCGGGGAGGCGCAGATATTTTTCCTGCGTATCCCTGTCAACCAAAATCCGCCAATCCCTGCAACAGCGCGAGCCGCAAGCTTTGCCGTCGCATTTAAATTCTTTGACGTAAACCGGACGAAAAATTTTCATCTGATAAAATGCGTCGGCGTCCATTCTTCTTTTTCGGGCAAGCCGAATTTTTCTTTACCGAGCGCGATACTTTTCATTAGGAAAGTCATATTCCTCGCGAGCGTGCGCATTGTCTGAAGTCCTTCGGCGTCTTGCGAACCTTCGCCCGGCTCAAGCCCGTAAACCATATTCCAATATTGGCTTGTGGCAATCGTCATGCCGGTGTTGCCGAAATATTTGTTGAATACGTCATAAGCCGCACTGCAACCGCCGCGCCGCGCAACCACGACGCCCGCTCCGACTTTTCCGGTTTTGTCCTTAGTGAACGTGCTGTAGAAAAGTCTGTCGAGGAAAGCGAGAGCCGTTCCGTTCGGCGAAGCAAAATAAACAGGTGCGCCGATGACAAAGCCGTCCGCCTCTATGAAATACGGCGCGATTTCGTTGACAACGTCATTAAAGACGCAACGACCAATCTCAAAACATTTTTGGCAGGCGGCGCAACCGCGAATGACTTTGTTGCCGACATGGAAATAATTTGTCTCGACGCCCTCCGCCTCGAAAACTTTAATCATTTCGTTGAGCGCGATACTCGTATTGCCCTTCGCCTTAGGCGAGCCGTTAATCAACAGAACTTTCATTTAAAACACTCCTTTCTATACGCTGGAGGAATATTTTGACGCGCAAGGCGAAAATCCTTTTAGAATAAAAAAAGCCGTCGGCTTGACGGCTGAAAAAATTTTAAGTGCGTTTGAACATTTTGGCGAGGTCGGCGGCTGTGAATTTTATAATTGTCGGGCGTCCGTGCGGGCAGGTGTGAGGGTGCGCCGTCGTCGAAAGTTCGTTTAATAAAATTTCCATTTGTCGGAGATTGAGTTCCTGCCCTGCTTTAATCGCCGCCTTGCAAGCGGTCGTCGCCAAAACCGATTGGCGAATTTTTTTTGCAATATCCTCCGCCTCGTTCAAGCCAATAAAAATTTCCGTGATAATCCCGCGCAGAAGATTTTCGGCGTCGGTGTCGGTGGCGTCGACTGGCACTTCAATTAACCTGAATTCATTTTCGCCGCTCGGTTCCATTGTAAAGCCCAGCTCCGCGAAGACTGAAAGATTTTTTTCGATAAGCTCCGCCTCCCGCGAATCAAATTTCATGACGCGGTGAATCAGCAAGCCCTGCGCGGGAATATTTTCGGCGTAACCGCTCAACTTGTCGAATAAAATTCTTTCGTGCGCGGCGTGTTGGTCGACAAGATATAAATCGTTGCCGCTCTGCGCCACAATGTAACAGCGGGCAATTTGTCCAATCGGCTCAAGCTCAAAACTTTTTTGCGGCGGAGAAGTTTTTCCAACAGGATTTTTATCGGGCGGAGAAATTTTTTCAACAGGATTTTTATCGGGCGGAGAAATTTTTCCAACAGGATTTTTATCGGGCGCGGAAATTTTTTCAACAGGATTTTTATCGGGCGCGGAAGTTTTAATTCCCAACTGCGTTTCAATGTCGGAAGTATCTTCGAGCTTTTTCG
>CAMNEX010000156.1 GCA_946536825.1 uncultured Selenomonadales bacterium
AACACCAAGAACAATACGCCGGGCGTCATTTATACGAAGATTGTTCCCGGCGACAAACTCAGCATTACGATTGCGCCAAAAGGTTTCGGTTCGGAGAATAAGTCGGGAATAAAAATGCTTGTGCCTGCCGACGGCGTCAAGGGCGTCAAAAAAGCCGTCATGGAAATTATTCTTCACGCGAGCATGAATCCTTGCCCGCCTATGGTTGTCGGCGTCGGTATCGGCGGAACCATGGACAGAGCCGCGCTCCTTTCCAAAAAAGCGTTGACGCGCTCAATCGACGAAAGAAATCCCATGCCCGAATACGCAAAACTTGAGCAGGAACTTCTTGACATGATTAATGCCACGGGTATAGGACCGCAACTGGGCGGCACGACTTCCGCGCTTGCCGTCAACATTGAATGGGGTCCGACACACATTGCGGGCTTGCCGGTTGCCGTCACGATTTGCTGTCACGCAATGCGCCACGCTCACCGCGTATTGTAAAAAATTAGCAAAGGAGAGATTGATAGAATGGCTGAAAGTATCAGAATAACGACGCCGTTTACTGAGGAAATGTCGCGCAAGCTCAAGGCGGGCGACAGCGTCCTTATAACCGGCACGATTATCAGCGCGAGAGACGCCGCCCATAAAGTCATGACGGAAGCTCTTGCTCGCGGCGAAAAATTGCCCGTCGATTGGACTAATCAAATTGTTTATTATCTGGGTCCCACGCCCGCAAAACCCGGAGATCCGATTGGCTCCTGCGGTCCGACGACTTCGGGCAGAATGGACGCCTATACTCCGACAATGCTTGACCAGGGTATTAAAGGCATGGTCGGCAAAGGCTCGCGCACAAAAGAAGTTGTAGAATCAATGAAAAAGAACGGCGCAACTTATTTTGCGGCGGTCGGCGGCGCGGCGGCTCTTATCGCCAAGTCCGTTAAAAGTTACACCGTGCTTGCTTATCCCGAACTCGGTCCCGAAGCTGTGGCGGCTTTGGAAGTTGTCGATTTCCCCGCGATTGTCGTAATTGACTGCGAGGGAAATAATTTCTACGAGATTGGGCAAAAGGATTATCGCCACTTCGACATGAGTCAAATCTAGGTTAGTAGGGAAGTAGGTTAATAGGTTAGCATTAACTATTTTCCTATTTCCCTGCTTCCCTTAAAAACAAGGAGGCCACAATGTTTCACACAACTTTTTATTTGCGGCGTCTGCATTCGCTGTGCGGCTTGCTCGTCTTGGGCATGGTGCTCTTCGAGCATATTTTTACAAACTCAATGGCGATTTTCGGTCCGCAAGGACTTAACACCGCACTCGAAATGATGGAGCTCATCCCCAAACCGATTTTTATGGGATTGGAAATCGGCGGCATCGCAGTTCCGCTTCTATTTCACGGCATTTATGGTATTTACATTGCCCTGCAGGCTAAAAACAATCCCGGCAATTACAGCTACACCCGCAACAGAAATTTCGCCCTTCAGCGTTGGACTGCCTGGTTCCTCGTAGTATTTTTGATTTGGCACGTCGGCTATCTGCGTTTTTATGTCAAGGGCGTCACGGGCACTCCGATTTCCTTTGAACTGTTGCAAAACTTCTTCCAAAATCCCGTCGTTGTTGTGCTTTACGTTTTGGGCATGTGGGCGGCGATTTTCCATTTCTGCAACGGCATTACTACCTTCTGCATGACTTGGGGCATTACCAAAGGTCCGCGCTCGCAAAACGTCATCAGTATTATCAGCATGTTGCTCTGCGCGGCTTTGTGTGCTGTCACCGTAGTCTTTATGAGCAGCTATTTCATGTATTGATAGCTTCTAGGTAAAACCGGAGGTTTTTTCTATGGCGAAAGATATGACTAAAAAAAGAATTGCAATCGTCGGCGGCGGCATATCGGGCTTGCTCGCCACGATTAAAGTTTGCGAACTGGGCGGCGAAGTAGATTTATTTTCTTATTGCCCCGTCAAGCGTTCGCATTCCCTGTGCGCTCAGGGCGGCATAAACGCCTGCATGGATACCAAAGGCGAACATGACAGCGTTTATGAACATTTTGATGACACTGTTTACGGCGGCGACTTCCTTGCCGACCAAATTGCGGTTAAAGGCATGGTTGAGGCGGCTCCCAAGCTGATAAAAATGTTTGACAGAATGGGCGTCACTTTTACGCGCACGCCCGAAGGTAACTTAGACCTTCGCAACTTCGGCGGACAAAAAAATAAGCGTACATGTTTTTCCGGCTCCACGACCGGTCAACAGATTCTTTACGCGCTTGACGAACAAGTTCGCCGTTGGGAAGTCAAAGGCGCGGTTCACAAATACGAATTCTGGGAGTTCGTTAAAATCATCAAGAACAAAGAAGGCATTTGCCGCGGACTTATCGCCCAAAGTATGAACACTATGGAAATTCGCGCCTTCCGCGCAGATACCGTTATCTTGGCGACGGGCGGTCCCGGACAAGTTTTCGGGCGTTGCACGGCGTCGACAATTTGTAACGGCTCGGCAGTCAGTGCGGTTTATCAGCAGGGCGCGGAAATTGCAAACCCCGAATTTATTCAGATTCACCCGACAGCAATTCCCGGCTCCGATAAAAACCGCTTAATGTCGGAAGCTTGCCGTGGCGAAGGCGGACGCGTTTGGGTTTACAAAGACGGCAAGCCGTGGTACTTCCTTGAGGAAATGTATCCTGCTTACGGCAACCTCGTGCCGCGTGATGTTGCAAGCCGCGCAATTTACAAAGTTTGCGTTCACATGGGCTTGGGCATTAACGGCGAAAACCGCGTTTATCTTGACCTGTCGCACATTGACGGCGATTATCTCCTGCGTAAACTCGGCGGTATTTTGGAAATGTATTCGGAATTCGTCGGACAAGATCCGCGAAAAGTTCCTATGGAAATTTTCCCCAGCGTCCACTACTCAATGGGCGGAATTTGGGTTGACAGATTCCACAACACCAATAT
>CAMNEX010000157.1 GCA_946536825.1 uncultured Selenomonadales bacterium
ACAGCCCGTATTGAACGTTGAAGAGAACTTTGCTGTCCATTAAAGTCACCTCTCGAAAAACATTTTGGATACGCGAGAAGATTTTATCAAACGCCGCGCCGGTTGTAAATAAAAAAAATCCCCGACCGAAGCCGAGGGGAAATCTATTTGGAAATTCTTAAGGATTCATTTTGGAAAGATTGTTGGCGGCGTCTTTGTTGTTCGGGTCAAGCTGGAGAGCTTTTTGGAAGTCAGCCTTTGCCTTGGCGGTGTCGCCCGCGTTGCCGTAGACTGCGCCGCGATTGTTGTAAGCCTGCGCGTAAGTCGGGTCAAGCTGAATTGCTTTGTTGAAGTCGTTGAATGCTTTTTCGGTGTCGCCCGTGTTAAGGTAAAGTGCGCCGCGGTTGTTGTAAGCCAGCGCGCAGGTCGAGTCAACTTCGATTGCTTTATTGAATTCGGCGAGAGCCTTGGCGGCCTCTCCCTTTTCAACGTAAGCCTGCCCGCGATTTGCATAAGCCATTCCGAATGAGGGATTCAGATTTATTGCCTGAGTGAAGTCTTTGATTGCGTTGTCGGAGTCGCCGTTCAGGAGGTAAGTCGCGCCGCGCGAGTTGTAAGCGTCCGCGAAGTCGCTGTCGAGTTCAATGGCCGCAGTGTAATTTTTTATCGCCTCGTTATAATTTCCGGCTTCAAAATTTTTGTCGCCCTTTTCCATCAGGTCTTGAAAACTGTTAACGGAGAATGAGACCGACGATTCCGCTTTGACGGAAGTCCCGAATGAACCGGTGACAAACACCGCCGCGAGGAAGATACACATGATTGCTGCCAGAACTTTTTTCATTTTTAAAACCTCCTTTGGATTCGGGCTCATCCTTTCTTGCAAGCCCTTAAATTTTTCTTTCTGACTCTTATACGACGGTTAGACGAATTTGTTACAAAAAAAATTCCCCGAAGTTTATCGGGGAGCAAAAGTTTTTATTAAAAATTTTTCAGTTCGTCGGGGTCGGCAAGCCAATCTTCGAACTGCGGATTGTTCGTCGGTGTCCAAGGAATATCGCGGCAGTGTTCGGAGCACCAATAACACATTTCCACATTGCCGTCGAGCATTTGAATCGCCGAGGAAAAATTTTGCGCGTAAATGTCGACGCCCGTTGCCTACGGATAATTTTTCACGCCGAACTTTTCTGCCAGCCTGTATTTCAAAGAATCAATCGGGCATTTGTAAATTTTTCCGTCGCGCAGAAATCTGCAACCATCGTCGAAGCAGATACTCCGTGACTTTAAAGGGTTATTGCCGGAATGCGAAGACAGAAACACAGTAAATTTTTCAATGGCACTGTTGTAAGAAATAAATCGTATCCCGTTTGAAGTGAGCACCTCTTTTATCTTGTCAAAAATTTTCATCGTCGGCTGATATGCAGAAACATCAACGACAAAATTATTTTCTCTTATCGCGTCGAGAATTTTTTGTGAAACGGAAGGAATGAGCAAACCGTTGGTCACGAGACGCAATCCGGTTTTCGGCAAATAAGTCCTTGCGATTTTCAAATACTCGTCAAGATTTTTTAAGAGGAAAGGTTCGCCGCCCAACAAACGGAAGCGATAAACGTCGGCGAGCTGAGAGAGCCTGCGCACATCGCGGCGGAAAGTTTCGAGCGGATAAATTTCATCCTTCCCGAAGAGCGCGGCAAAATGAGTGCAGCCTTTGCAGTTCAAATTGCAACCGTCGATAAGATTTGTCTCAAGGTAAGGAATGAAACTTTTCTCCGCGTCAAGGACGAAGATCGGTTTAAAAAGATTAAGGTTTAACGGGTTGACGATGATGACTTTCGGAATGTTGTACAGCTTAAGGAGCGGAAGGATTTGCTTCAAGAAAATTCCTTGTTCATTTTCGGCGACAATCACTCCGTCAAGTTCGCCCGCGTCGACGAGCCGCCAGAAGTCAAAAAAATTTATCGGCGGGAGATTTGTTGTGAAATTTTCATTGCCTCTTCTCGCCGATATGAAATCGCGGATAAAAAATTTGGGCTCAATGTTGCCGCTCTTCAATCCTTCTTGAACTCGAAGGATGAACGGAGGATAACCGCAAAGAGCAACTTTCATTTACTTATCTCCTACAAAATTTTGGAAAGAAAAGCGCGCGTGCGTTCCTCTTTCGGATGTTCGAAAATTTCTTTGGGCGGACCTTCTTCGACGATGTAACCGCCGTCGACGAATAGGAGCCGCGTGCCGACCTCGCGGGCGAAACCCATCTCGTGCGTGACGATAATCATGGTCATGCCGCTTTCCGCCAGCCGCTGCATGACGTCCAAAACTTCGCCGACCATTTCGGGGTCAAGAGCACTCGTCGGCTCGTCGAAGAGCATAACTTTCGGATTCATTGCCAAGGCGCGGGCGATTGCCACACGCTGCTGCTGTCCGCCGCTGAGTTGATTCGGGTAAGCGTCGGCTTTGTCGCCCAAGCCCACGCGGTCAAGCAAATCTTGCGCGGTTTGTTCGGCGCGAGATTTTTCCATCTTGCGAACCTTGAGCGGCGCGAGCGTGATGTTGTCCAAGACGGTCATGTGCGGAAAAAGATTGAAGCGTTGAAAGACCATGCCGACTTCCTCGCGGACTTTGTTGACGTTCGATTCGCTGTCGAGAGGAATGCCGTCGACGGTTATCGTGCCGCCCGTTGGTTCCTCCAAAAAATTTATGCAGCGCAAGAGCGTGGACTTGCCCGAACCGCTCGGACCGATGATGACGACGACTTCGCGCTCGTCGATGTGCAGGTCAATGCCTTTGAGCACGTGCAGGTCGCCGAAAGATTTTTTTAAGCCTTTAATCTCAATCATAATGCAAAACCTTTTTGAGGGACAAGGGACAAGAAAAAATTCCTAATTCCTAATTATCTTCAGCCGCTGATGCTGCCGACGCTGTTGACCGACTTCTCAAGCATGGTGTCCTGA
>CAMNEX010000158.1 GCA_946536825.1 uncultured Selenomonadales bacterium
AAAAGATAAAACGGTCGGAAACGGTCGGGATTGTCCCACGAATTGTAATTGAACTTCGCGGCGTTCAAACCCACGTCGAAAATTTCTCCGTAAAAAGAATTCCTTATCCCGATAACCGCAACCGACAAGTGATTTGCAAAAAATTTCTCGCGGAGCTTTTGCGCGACGTTGCTCCAATCGGATTCGCTTTCAAATAAATCCGTGACGATTATTGAAAGGCGATTCATATCTGCGCGGTCGACGACGTTGGCAACGGCGGTAATTGCCTCGGTGTAAACTTCGGGCGTTGTGAATTTCCGATAAGTTCTGCCGTCAAGCGCGTGAATTTGTTCGCCGAAGCTGTAAAATTTAACTTCGCCCGCCGCGCCGCATAAATCGCCCAAAAGGTCGGGCAACGTCAGATAAACATTGCCCGCCGCGAGAGTAGTGAAACCTTTCATGGAAACTGTTGCGTCGAAATAAATATCCGTGTCGATTTTCTCCGGCGCAGTTAAAATATTCGGCAAAGTGCCCGGCAACGGCGGCACAGTTTGAATTTGGTTGCCGCAACCTGTTAGAAGGAAAAGGGATAGGAGAATAATAAAAAATTTTTTCATCACATTGCCTTGACGGGAACAGGACCGCGAGAAAGGGCAATCGTCCCCGTCCGCGCAATTTCTACAATTTCGTAATCGCTCAAGACTTCGCAAATGGCGTCAATTTTACTCTGGCTGCCCGTAAGTTCGATAACGACGTTCTCGGAAGTTATGTCGACAATCTGCGCACGGAAAATATCAACGACGCTGACTAAATCTGCGCGGGTCTCCTTATTGGCGCGGACTTTAATCATGACGAGTTCGCGCTCAATGGAAGGCGACTTGCTTAGGTTGACGATTTTAATCACGTCGATTAATTTGCTCAGCTGATTGACGACTTGATCCAGTTCGTTTTCTGATTCGACGCTGACGACGATATTAATTCTGGTAATTGAAGGTTCTTCGGTGTAGCCGGCGGAAATGCTCTCGATATTAAAAGCGCGGCGGCTGATAAGTCCGGAAACATGCGTCAAGACGCCGGGCTTATTCTCGACGAGAACAGCCAAAAAATATTTCTTCAAGATGAATCCTCCTTAATTGCTCAAAACCATTTGATCTAATCTTTTGCCGCCCGGTACCATTGGAATGACGTTTTCTTCTTCGGGAACGTAAACATCAATGACTGCCGCGCCCTTCGAGAAAATAATTTCAACCAAATCATCTTCCAATTCTTCCGCCTTGGTCAAGCGATAGCCGCGCACGCCCATTGCTTGAGCTATTTTAACAAAGTCGCGCTTATATTTCAGTTCGGACGCGGAATAGTGGTGATTGTAAAATAATCTTTGCCATTGTCCGACCATGCCCAAAATAAAATTGTGGACGATGACAATTTTAATGTCAATGTTGTTGTCGGCAATCGTGGCGAGTTCCTGAATATTCATCATGATTGAGCCGTCGCCGGTGAACAGCACAACATTTTTATCGGGACAAGCGAGTTTCGCGCCCATGGCGGCGGGGAGTCCGTAACCCATAGTTCCGAGCCCGCCCGAAGTCAAAAATTGGTGCGGCTTGCGAGCTTTGAAAAATTGCGCCGCCCACATTTGATGTTGTCCGACGTCCGTGACTGCGATTGTATTATCGTCGCACAAGTCGCTGATTTTGCTGATAAGTGCGCCGGGCTTAATCGCGTCGCCTTCCTCCTGCCAATCAAAGGGGTGCTCCAAACCTTTTTCAACGGCTTGAGTTTTCCACGCGGAAAATTTTTCGGCAAAATTCGTAAGTGATTCGTCCAATTTATTTTTGAACAGCGGAAGAGATTCGCGCAGGTCGCCCAAAACTTTTAAATCCACCTGAACATTTTTATTAATCTCGGCGGGATCAAGTTCAAAGTGCACGATTTTGGCGTTGGGAGCAAAATCTTTTACGCGTCCCGTAACTCTGTCGCTGAAACGCATTCCGATACACAGCAATAAATCGCAACTTTGAATTGCCATGTTCGCGCCGTAAGAACCGTGCATGCCCGCGAAACCTAAAAATCCGTCCGTGTCCGCGTCAATACAACCAAGCCCCATAAGCGTTGAGGTCGAAGGACAGCCCAGCCGCGCCAAAATTTTTCTCAAATCGTCCGAAGTGTCGGAAGAAGTCACGCCGCCGCCGCAAAAAATTAGCGGGCGTTGGCAAGCCTCCACGGCTTTAACAACTTCGTAAACCGCCGACTCCGTCACAGGATATTTGCCGCTGTAGCCGCGCAGATTTATTTCGTCGGGATATTCAAAATCGATTTCTGTATTGAACACGTCCGCCGCAATGTCAATCGCCACGGGACCGGGACGACCCGTCCGCGCAATGAAAAACGCCTCTTTGATGACGCGGGGCAATTCGTTCACGTCCTTGACCAAAAAATTATGTTTGGTTATCGGCGTCGTGATTCCGCAAACGTCCACTTCCTGAAAAGAATCCTTGCCGATAGCGGGATTGGCAACCTGCCCTGTAATGCAAACCAGCGGAATAGAATCCATATTTGCTGTTGCAATGCCTGTGATTAAATTCGCCGCGCCGGGTCCCGATGTCGCGATAACGACACCAACTTTGCCGCTCGCCCGCGCATATCCGTCCGCCGCGTGAACTGCGCCCTGTTCATGACCGGTTAAAATGTTGGGGAATTTCATTTTATAAATTTCGTCATAAAGTTTTAAAACGACGCCGCCGGGATAACCGAAAATTAATTCGACGTCCTCTTGCTTCAGACATTCTAAAAGAGCTTTTGCTCCGTTCATTTTCAAAACTTTTCCCTCCTAAATATTACTGCCGCCGATTATACAGCGAACAATCCACTTTGCCAATAAAAAAACCGCCTTGTCGACGGTTCCATAAAAATTTTTTTCTTCGCTATT
>CAMNEX010000159.1 GCA_946536825.1 uncultured Selenomonadales bacterium
GACCGGCAAATAAACTTCCTGTTTATGTTGCCGGCGGCGCACGTCCATGTGCGCCGGGCGTTTTTTATCCGCTACAAATCGTTTTTTTTAATATTTCTGTTGATGTTGTGTGTCCGTAGATTGTTTTTCGGACAAGGCGGAAATTCGGCGGCAGATCGTCCAAAATTTCGTCCACGCCGTGTTCAATAATCATAAGCCCGTTTTCGTTCAGTAAATTTAATTCTGCGACGAGCTTTAAAGATTTTTGCGAAAGCCCCTTAGCATAGGGCGGGTCGCTGAAAATTAAATCGAACGTAAGATTTTCTTTGGCGAGTTTGGATAAAATTTTTTCAAAGTCACCGCGCAGAACTTTGCAACTGTCCGAAAACTTTGCCCGATTAATGTTTTCGCAAATAATTTCCGCCGTCGAATTGTCGATAAAAATTGCCGAGCTTGCGCCGCGTGATATGGATTCAAGTCCGAGTGCTCCCGTCCCCGCGAAAATATCCAGCACAGAATTTATCTCCGAAAAATTTATCAGCCCATTCAAAATGCTGAACAGCGATTCTTTAATGCGGTCGCTTGTCGGTCTCGTCGAAAGTCCCGCGGGCGTTTTTAACTTCAGCCCTTTAACTTTTCCTGTAATGATTCTCATTTTAGCGCAAGAGGTCTATTTTTTCAATTTCGTAACCGTTTTTATTCAAGGCGCGGACAATTCGGTCAATGTGCGCCTGATTGTGCGTTTCAACCGTGACTTCCAACACGACTTTTTTAAAGCTGTCGGTGACGCGGGCTTGATCGTGTTCGAGTTTGATGACGTTGGCATTTTCCTCCGTGAGAATACGCGAAACGTTGAGCAATTCGCCGGGTTTATCGGCGAGCAAAACTCCAAAACAAAAAATTCTGCCGCGAACAATCAATGCCTTGTCGATCAGCGCGGACAGAGTGGAAATATCAATGTTGCCGCCGCTGACGATTGCGACGACTTTTTTATTTTTAAAATCCAATTTGTTAAGCGCGGCAAGCGACAGGACGCCCGCGCCTTCGGCAATGAGTTTATGCTTTTCGATTAAATACAACAGCGCGGACATAATTTCCATTTCGCTGACGGTGATAATTTCGTCGAGATATTTTTTGCAGAAGGCGAAAGTTAAATTGCCCGCCGTTTTTACGGCGCAACCGTCGGCAACGGTATCGGAACTTTTTAAAGAAACAATTTTTCCCGCGTCGAGAGCCGCCTTCATGCAAGCTGCGTTTTCGGGCTCCACGCCGATAACTTTGACGGTCGGGCTGACAACTTTTGTGGCAAGCGCGACGCCCGAAGCAAAGCCGCCGCCGCCAATCGGAACCAAAATCGCGTCAACGTCCTTGAGTTCATTTATAATTTCAAGCGCGGTTGTTCCCTGTCCGAGCAAAACTTCTAAATCGTTAAACGGGTGAATATAAACGTATCCGTGCTTTTTTTGTAGTTCCAGACTGAATTTATATGCGTCGTCGAAACCGTCGCCGTGCAGGACGACTTCCGCGCCGTAAGCTTTGGTCGCCTCGACTTTTAAAATTGGAGTTGTCGCGGGCATACAGATAACCGCTTTGACGCCGAGTTTCTGCGCAGCAAAGGCGACGCCCTGCGCGTGATTGCCCGCCGAAGCCGTGATAACGCCGCGTTTTTTCTCTTCTTCGTTCAGGTGACTGATTTTGTTATACGCGCCGCGCAATTTAAATGCGCCTGTGTGTTGCATGTTCTCTGGCTTTAAAAATACTTCGTTGCCGCTCAGCTCCGAAAAAAAATCGCTCTGAATAAGTTTTGTTTTATTTACAATTCCTGCAAGTTGTTTATCTGCGCGGTAAACATCGGCTATCGTCGTGCGCTCAACTATTTCTTCCGCAAGATTTTTATCCTCACTCAAAATTTAAAACCTCCTGTTGCTTAATGAGATTAATTTATCATTCAAAAGACTTCGCGTCAACAAAAAAGCAACGGGACGCCCAATTAAACAATCTCGCTAAAAGTTGTACAGTCCTTCACCGACACTGCCCACGCTGATTTCTCCAAGTTGCAAGGAAATTTGTTTCATGGAATTTTTCAATTCATTGACATAAATATTGCCGAATTCCTTTGCTATTTCGCTCTCGGAAAAATAAAAACGCATATCCAAATGGGATTCTTCATAGATTCTGAAAACCAATTCCGCCGCGCCGATATGATCTGTCAAAATGCAAATGCGAACCCACGTTTCCTTTTTATCCTCGCCGGTATCGGGGTCGCGTTCGGTTTCGTCGTAAATGTTCAGGTAAGTCGGATAGCTCGCTTCGTTATCGCCCATGTAAAGCGGCATCATCATTTGAAAACTGCGCTGATTTTGCACAACGGCGTTATCGCTACTCATTGCGTGGCGCATTGCCGTTGCGAACTCGGCGACGTCTTTTCCGGCGCGTTTAAAGGCTTTAGGATTCATTTTTGACGCGATATTTGCCATATCGCACATTTGCATGAAAGCCCAGAGTCGAGGCAAATCGGGCAAATTTTGTTGGACGGCGGCTTGTCGAACGGTGAGCGGAATATTTTGTTGGCAAAGGCGCAGGAGATTTTGCAAGTGACGCGCTTCGGTCTCGGACATTGTTTGTTGCGAATTGTTTACATAATTTTGAAGCAGTGCATTATCTCGCGGCGTCATTTCGGTATTTCGCATCAAAAACTGCGCGAGATTTTTCATTGCGTTGTTTGTCTGCGGCGTATTTTGCAACTGCGTTTTGATTAAATCATTTTTTGCCCATTCCATTAATCGGCGAATATCCCTTTGCCTAGAAATGAATTCGCGACTGAGCGGCAGAGTTGCCGCTGGCGGTTCCTTTTGAGCTTGCGGCTGATTCT
>CAMNEX010000160.1 GCA_946536825.1 uncultured Selenomonadales bacterium
TCGACGTTGCCGACATTGCCGGGAAAAATTATGTAGCTCATGCCGGGAAATTTACTTTCCGCGCCGGTTTTCCAAACGGGAATGCCCGCCGCCACTTGTCCCAGGACGAGAGCTTTTTTGACGCCAAGACCCTTTGTGCCGACATCGCTTGAGGTTATGCCGCCCTTCACAATTAAAAATTTCGGGCGGACATTTATATTTTTAACAATGCCGGTGAGCGCGTCGGAAATTTTCACGGACGCCGCGAGATTTTTTTCTGCCGAGCCGTAATCCAAAACTTTGCGGCTTGTATAAATCGCCGTCGTCTGTCCGCGAGAAATATTTTCTTCCGCCTGTCGAAGGATTTTATTTGCGGCGGAAATATCAAATTCAATGAATGATATCGAAGAAATTTTTTTTAGTTCGTCGAGTTGCGCGGTAGTTTTCTTGACGTGCGAGCCGACGATTATCAAGCCGCCGTTCGGATTGTTTTCGTCGATAAGTTCTGCGCGGGTTAAGAATTTTTTATCTTCGATGCCGCCGATAATTTTCGTGAAAGCCGCCGCCGTTCTGAACAGGAAATTTTTATTCGTCATGAACAAGGCGAGCGAAAAAATTTCCACATCGACATAATCAACGGCGTTGACGATAACTTTATTAAAGCCGGAAACATTTTCCAGCCGCGCAGATATTTTTTTTACGTCGCCGCCGCGCAATTCGTCAAGGCTAATGCAGGTGACATTTTCCTTTTTAAATTCGCCGCGGGTTTTTTCTTCGACGTAAGCCGCGAGATTTGAATTCTTGTAGCCGAAAGTTTTATCGTTGGCAAATTCGGTTTCGGCGGCGGGAATCAGATAATCGCCCTCCAGAACGTAATGGACGTTGCCGACTGTGAAACGACCGCCTTCCTTGAAAAACGGCATTAAAATTTCCCCGTCGATTTTTTTGCCGCAAGCCTCCAGCGTTTCGCGCAGGGTTTGAGTTTCAAGCGGATAATGCCCGCGGAGTGTCGAATCACTGCGGCTGATAATCATAAAATCCTTGCCGAATTTCTCGGACGCCGCGCAGATTCTCTCGGCGATTTTTTTATGTTCTGCGCGAGTTTTTTCGGCGGAAAAGGCGCGGGAGTTTGTCAGAATAAAAAAACATTGATTTTTCTTCCGCAAAGCCCGCCGCGATACTTTCCTGCGTCCAATCGGTATAAACCGAAATGCCGTTGACAGTTTGAACGCCCGTCGGGTCGTCGTCAAGGACGATAATTTTTTTGGTAAAATTTTTCAGGGCGGTTTTCAATTCGGTGCGGAAAAATTTCTCGTCGACGCTCGGAATTTTATCGAACAATTTGCTTTTCAAAATCCGTGACATAAAATTACCTCCAAGCCAATAAAAAATTTCTTTCCTTTGTTGCGATAAAAAGTTATAATAAGATTAAAATTTATGATTGATAATTTTCTGAACAGCGAGGTTTTTTATATGAAAAAAATTTTGATAGTCGATGATATAGACGTTCTGTGCGAAATGACAGCGTTTATGCTTGAAGGACAATATCAAACGTTTTGTGCACTCTCCGCCAAAGAGGCAATGGAAATTTATCGCAAGGAAAAACCTGACATGGTGCTTTCCGATTTCCGAATGCCGGGCATGACGGGCTACGAATTGCAAATTGAATTGCAGAATGAATTTCATACAAAAATCCCGTTCATGTTCATGACGGCGGACAAGAGCGAAGAAGTCGAGAGTAAAGGTTTTGACAACGGCGCAATGGATTTTATTCACAAACCTTTTACGCCGGAAGTGCTCCGCCGCCGCGTCGCGAATATTCTTCAAACTGTCGGCGCGATTGAAGATTTAAAGAAGACTTCGACAACCGACGCCCTGACAGGTTTGTTTAACAAGGGCACCTCCGAAGAGGAGCTTACCAAAATCTGTAAAAAATCTGTCGGCTCGCTCATGATGATTGACCTTGACAGCTTTAAGCTAGTCAACGATATTCATGGACACGCAATGGGCGATAAAATTCTGATTGCCTTCGCTGACATTTTGCGGGCGACAATGCGTTCCACAGATTTAATCGGGCGCATGGGCGGCGACGAATTTGTTGCCTTTTGCCATGGCGTTTTGGACGAAAATTCTGTTGCCTCGAAAACTCAATTCATTAACGAAAAAATCACCGAGGCGGCTAAAAAATTGATGGGCGAGGATATGAATATTCCGCTCGGCGCGTCAATCGGTTGCGTTTTGGTTCCGAAAGCCGGCACTGATTTTAAGGAACTTTACAAGAAAGCGGATAAGGCACTTTATATCGTCAAGCAGAACGGCAAGCACGGCTACAACATTTTCAGCGAAGATTCTTTGGAGGACAGCGTTGAAACGGTCGTGACGCTCGCGCAGGTTGAAATGATTCTCGCAGAACGCAACAAGGAGCCCGGCGCGTATATTCTGCCGTTTGAAAGTTTCCGCAACATTTATCGTTTTCTCAAACGCACCCGCGCAGGTTATGCCAAAACCATTTGTATTGTACTATTCTCGTTGAAAAAAATCACTGACGGCGAAAAATTTCCTCTGCGGGCGGCGGGCGAAAAATTTATGGAATGTCTGCATAAAACTTTGAGACGCGGCGACATTATCACGCAGAATGGTAGCAATCAATTTCTTGTGCTCTTGACTAACACCGACGGTCATCATGACGTGACCCGCGCAGTCAGCCGCGTTGTTGAAAATTGGGGCAATTTGCCCGAGAGCAAAGGTTTTTATTTCGCGCATGAATGGGCGGTACTCGACGCTTGATTTAA
>CAMNEX010000161.1 GCA_946536825.1 uncultured Selenomonadales bacterium
TCGGACGCGCCGTCAATGGTTGCCGTAACGGAGCCGCTTGCAATGCCCGAAACTTTTCCGGCGTCGTCGAGCGTTAGGACTGCGCCGTCTGTGCCCGCCTTGTAAGTCACGCCGTCAAGCGTGTAAGTTTCATTTGCAGGGATTGTAACTTTTCCGTCGGAAATTTCCGCGTCGAATCTCTGCAAATCGAAAATAAAAATACCCATAAAAAAACCTCCCTTTAAACGTCAATAGCAGGGACTTTTGCCCTTATGATAATCATAACGACTGCAAGGCAGGCAAGCGAAACGCCTAAGCCGAGCCAGCCGCTTTGAGTGACGCCCGCAACAAGATAACCAACCACACAGCAACTTGAGACCGTCAAAACATAGGGAACTTGGGTTCCCACATGCGTTATATGATGACATTGCGCGCCCGCCGAAGCAAGGATTGTGGTATCGGAAATGGGCGAAGCATGGTCGCCGCCAACCGAGCCAGCTAAAATCGCCGCAACGCAGATAACCAACAAATTCTCCGCAACGTCCGCAGGAAGATTGAGCAAAATAGAAAACGCTATCGGGATTAAAATTCCAAATGTCCCCCAGCTCGTACCTGTCGCGAAAGCCAACGCGATCGACACGACAAAGAAAATAACCGGCAGGAACATTGCAAGCGACGCATTTTCTTGAACAATGCCGCCGACGTAGCCGCCCAAATTCAAATAGCTGTCAGAGCAAATGCCCGACAACGTCCAGGCAAGGCACAGAATAAAAATCGCGGGAACCATTGCCTTGAAGCCTTGTGAGTAGCATTCGTAGTATTCGGTAAAATTGACAACTTTGCGCGGCAGGTAAAGCAAGGAAATAAAAATCAGCGCGATAAACGAACCGAGAGCCAAAGCCTTTGAGGCGTCGCAATCGGCGAAGGCGTCCGAAATGGATTTACCTTCGTTAATGCCGCCGGTGTAAAGCATTCCATAGATACAGACGGAAATTAAAACAATTAGCGGCAGAATCAAATCGACAATTTTTCCGTTGCCGCCGGTGTTTTGTTCTTCGGAAGCGGCGTCTTTGTATTCTTCGGGAATTTCAAAGTGCTCGTTGTTTTTGCGAACCTCCGCGCCCATTGTCGCGAAGTCTCTGCCCGTCACGACGATAAACGCCATGAACAGCATAGTTAAAATCGCGTAGAGATTAAAAGGAATTGTCTGCAGGAAAAGTAAGAAACCGTCGACGAGCGAACCTTCAGGAAGGGACGAGCCGACCGCCGCCGCCCAACTTGAAACCGGCGCGATAATGCAAATTGGAGCCGCCGTCGCGTCGATGACGTAAGCGAGTTTTGCGCGACAGATTTTAAATTTATCGGTGACGGGGCGCATAATCGTTCCGACCGTCAGGCAATTAAAATAGTCGTCAATGAAAATCAACATGCCCAGAAAAGCTGTCAAGCCCAGCGCGGAGCGTTTGCCCGAAATGACCGAACGCGCCCAGTTGCCGTAAGCTCGTGTCGCGCCCGATTTGCTGATTATCGCGACCAATATTCCCAGAATGACCAGGAAAACCAAAATGTTGACGTTTCCGCCGACTTTGTTTTCCATGATTTCAAAGAATGTCACTATTGACTCCAAAAAATTTCCGCCCGTGAAGATCATTGCCCCAACAAAAATTCCGACTATCAGCGAAGTGTAAACTTCCTTCGTAGCAAGCGCAAGGATTATCGTGATAATCGGCGGCAACATTGACAACGCAGAATTTTCCATTAGAAAAACTTCCTCCTTTTAATTTTGTGTTATGCCGCGCAGATTATAGCATTTATCGGATAGAATAACAAAAAAAATTTATCCTTTGCCGAAAATTATCTGCTATAATTAAAAAAAATTTTAAGGAGGAATTTTTTTGAAGAGGAAAAAAGTTTTGGTACACGGCACGGAGGAGAGTTTGCAAAAATTTTTCGCCGACGCAGTCAGCCGCGATTATGAAATCGTTGCGATTTTGAGTGAGGAAGATATTTCTGTCGAAGATGATGACGAAAAAATTGACGTTCTCGCGCCGCAAGCTCTGCCGAAATATATTTATAAGCTGATTGACGGAATTATTCTTACTGCCGTCGCCGCGAAAAAATCTCTTATAAAATATTTTCTCAAGCAAAAATTGGAGCCGCGTAAATTGATTCTTTGGGACGCAAATGAGGGTTGGGGAATTCTCAATTTGACCGACTCAGACGGCACGAAAGTTATTTATTTTTGCGGGCTGGAGTTTCACATTCGCAACGAAGGCGACGTAAATTTTTTTTATGAAACGCAGTCGAGACTTCAAAGTCAGCGAAAGATTAAAAATTTAAATCCGAAATTCTATTCCGCTATCTTAGCTCAAAGTTTCAAAAAACTTATGGGCAGAACACTTGACTTCAATAATCCGAAAACATTCACGGAAAAAATGCAGTGGCTGAAACTTTTCGACTCCACGCCGCTTAAAAGCCGTCTTGCTGATAAATTCGCTGTTCGCTCTTGGGTTGCTGAAAAAATCGGCGCGGAATATTTAATTCCTTTGCTTGGCGTTTGGAACGACTTCGACGACATTAATTTTGACGAATTGCCCGAACAATTTGTTTTGAAATGCAACCACGGCTCCGGCATGAATATTATTGTTCGCGATAAAAAAAATCTCGACGTTCAACGCGCTCGCGAAAAAATTAATGCTTGGCTTGCCACCGATTTTGCTACTTTGTTTCTTGAACTCCATTACACGCGCATTGATAGAAAAATTATCGCAGAAAAATTC
>CAMNEX010000162.1 GCA_946536825.1 uncultured Selenomonadales bacterium
AGTTTCAGCCGTCGGAACTTCCGCGGGCGTTTCAACTTTTGGAGTTTCGGAAGTATCCTCAAAAGGTTGATCGACTACCGGAGCCGCCTTGCCCGACGCGAAACCGAATATAAAAGGCAATGTCAACGCCACCGCCATTAACGACGCTCGCCTTTTTCGCAAAAATTTTTTGGCTTTCAAAAATAAATCCTCCCTTTTAACAATTAGGAATTGTAAGTTCATTCCTAATTAAATTTGTATCTTGCCTCGAAACTGAAAATGTAGTCTTTGCCTTCGCGTTCAATCGTAAAGCCCAGATTGTCATTGAAATCGTATTGCAAGCCGTAACGATTGACTTTATGACTGCCAAAACCGCGAGTGTATCGAAGCATGAGTTTATCGTTTATGTATTTGCCGATTTTAATGTTGTAGTCGATCTTATCATTCTTGTCTTGCTCGGCAGGTTGATGACTTTCAAACATGGAGCCAGAACCACGCGACACGGTGAATTGATCAAGCCCGATAGTTCTTTTCAAGGCGTCCTCAATGTCGCCGAGAATCGCTATCTGCAAACCGATCGCAAGCGCGTCTTCGGTCGTCAAAGTTTCCTCGTTGCCTTTTGAATAAGCCTCCCGCAACGTCAGCAATTTTATAATTTCCTCCTGCGTCATTTCGGGGCTGGAAGTCAGCTTGAATTCCATTTTATTGGGTTGCCCCTTCGCGCTCAAGAAAATTTTCGTGTTGGAAATTTTGGTATCGGCCAAAAGATTCAACGTCGGCAGGAAAGAATCAATCTGATTGAAATGGACTTCGCCTTCACGAATATTAAACACTGATTCAATATAAGTCAAGGTACCGCCGCGCTTAACATTGATTGTTCCCGAAGTTTTGGGGTGGCGTGTCGTGCCCTCGAAACGCGCATTGCCGATAAAATACATGTCGTAAAGGTGCGAGCTGTAAAAATGAACTTTCTTGCCCAGATTCAACGCCACGTCAAGAATAATATCGGGGAGCGGTTCGTCATCATCGGGCAAATTCGGAATGCTTATGCGGCATTTATCCAAATTAATTTGCCCCGAAATTTTTGGCAAAATTTGGCGGAAACGTCGCCCTTCGCTGAGATTAAAATTCGCGTTGAAAATCCCGTCGAAATATTCGCTGTCAATGTCCAGATCAACCGCCGCAAAGTCGAAATTATAATCTTTGAAATCTAAGCCGGGGAAGTTGAATCCGCCCGTCAAAGCGAAAGTGCCGCCGCCGATATTGCCCGAAAAATTTTCTATGTCGAAGCGTTCGCCTTTAAACAGCGTCGAAATATTTATGTGCTCAATCAAAGTTTTCATGCCCTTGATTTTTACGGAGCCGTCGTTAAGAGAAATTTGCCCGTTCAGTTGCGGGTGAGCCGCCGTGCCCGTGATTTTAACTGCGCCGTCCAAATTGCCCACGCCGAACGCAACGTATTTACTAACGACGGGCAACAAACTCAAGTCCGCATTTTCCAGCGAAACATTTAAATTCATCTGTTCATCATCGGGCAAATTTTCTTTGGAGCGGGCGAGCAACGCCTTAAGCGGAATAAAACCTTGCGCACTCGCGCCATAAGTTTTGCCCGAAATTTCGCGCTGAACAATCAGTTCCGCGACGTTGACACGCCAATCATTCAGCAGGAAATGCCCGCTCAGTAAATCGAAGGTTGAACCTTTTATGCCGCCCGACGCCTTTAAAGTCAATTCGCCGTTCGGATTGTTGACTGTGCCGCCCAATTTCGCGTCAATATTCGACGTGCCGACCATATCCAAATCATAGCCCGCCGCTTTGCTGAAAATTCCAAGCTCAATATCCTGCGCCTTCAAAGTCATGTCGAGCGCACCCAAAAGATTAGCCGAGCCG
The DNA here is from genome assembly GCA_946536825.1 of uncultured Selenomonadales bacterium. Taxonomy (GTDB): domain Bacteria; phylum Bacillota; class Negativicutes; order Selenomonadales; family Selenomonadaceae; genus Quinella. The sequence goes on from CAMNEX010000162.1 coordinate 1,870, forward strand.
TGCAGATTTATCGTCCCCTTGTCGCCCTGCTTGCCTTCGAGTTGTTTGACGTAAATAATGTTGTCGAGCAAATTTAACGCAATTTTTATGTCGTGAATGTCGTACCCCGCGAAAGTTCCCTGCAAAATTTCGCCCGTCAAAGAGCTTGTCGGCTTGTTTAAAGTGCCGCCGATTGAAATTTTGCTGTTGAGATTGCCGGTAATCAATTCGGTTTGATAGTCGGCAATGGTCAGCAGGTTGTAAATATCCGCGTCGATAACTTCAACTTCGCCGCGCAACATTTGGTTATCAAGATTCGCTCTCACCTGCATTTGATAATTCCCGTCGCCGTCCTTGAAATGAAAATCCTCCAGATAAATATTTGCGCCGTTGGTTTCGACGTGCCCATAAACATTTGTCAGCAAAACGCCGTTCAGAAAAATTTCGTCCGCAGTCAATTCGCCGTTGAAAATCGGGATATCGGGCGTGCCATTTATCAGCCCTTCAAATTTTACGTGACCTTCGGCGTTGTATTTTTCGGGGAGCTTCGCCTTGAAACGTTGCAAATTTATATCTTTGCCCAGAACGACGAAATCCATGACCTGCGTATTTTTATTAATCGTGCCGTTCAAAGTCATGTCAATCATCGGCGAGGTAATTTCAAAATCTTGCAGGCGGAGAATATCGCCTTCCAAAAAATAATCGCCCTGCATACCGCTGAGAAGAACTCCGCGATAACTGCCGCGATTGAATTTTATATTGCCGGCGACTTGCGGATTGTCGATTGTGCCGGTGATTTTTACGGTGTTGGAAACGTTGCCGGTAATGGGCTGATCGGGCGCGACGAGCGCGGCAATATCCTCTGCGCGGACTGCCG
>CAMNEX010000163.1 GCA_946536825.1 uncultured Selenomonadales bacterium
CCGTGATTTTATTCGCCGTCAAGGAGCGTTTCAGCGGCATGATAATCGGAATTGCTCCGCCGACCGCCGCCTCGAACAGGAAATCAATCTGATTGGCGTCCGCCGCCTCGAAAAGTTCATGCCCGAATTGCGCGACGACATCTTTATTTGCTGTGACGACGTTTTTGCCGTGCGCCATTGCTTTTAAAATGAAATCCTTCGCGGGTTTGATGCCGCCGATAAGTTCGACGACGATTTTAATTTCGGAGTCGTTCAAAATTTCGTCGTAATTGCTCGTGGCAGGGAGTCCCGCTTCTTTAAGTTTGGGAATTTCATGGGGCAGGACGAGAATATTTTTAATTTCAATCGCGGTCTTCGCCCTCTGCGCTATTGTGTCGCGATTATTTTTCAAAACCTCGATAACGCTACCGCCGATTGTGCCCGCTCCCAAAAGTCCGATTTTTACAACATTGTCCATAAAAATTTTTCTCCTCCCGTGTATACATTATCCCTTGTTGATTCTGCCGCCGAAAAAATTTTCCTGCAAAATTAAAGATTTAATTATTTCCCGCCAAAAATTTTTCGCCGCGCAGTTAAAAAAAATCCTCCGAGCCTCGCGCCCGAAGGTTTTTTTTGCTTGATAAATTTCAATCGAATAAATCCTTAAGCTTGTCGATAAAAGATTTTTTTTCCGGATTATTGGTTGAGTCGGTGCCGCCTTCCTCGAATTCGCGCAGAAGTTTTTTCTGGCGATTGGAAAGGTTTTTCGGTGTGAGAACTTTTATTTTAACAAACTCGTCGCCGCGCCCATCGCCGCGCAGTTTCGGAATTCCTTTTCCTTGAATCCTCAACACCGCGCCCGATTGCGTACCTTCGGGAATTGTCAGCTCAACTTTGCCGTCAATCGTCGGAGCCTCAACCTTCGCGCCCAACGCCGCCTGCACAAAACTAATCGGAACTTCGCAATGAACGGCGGTATCTTCGCGAGTAAAAATTTTATGCGGCTTGATAACAATATAAACATACAAATCGCCGGGAGCTCCGCCGCGTTCGCCCGCCTGTCCGCCGCCTTGAATACGAAGCCTTTGCCCCGTGTCGACGCCCTTTGGAATATTGATTTTAATATCGCGGTCGACTTTGACTTTCCCGATGCCGTGACAATGTTCGCAGGGATTTTTGATAATCTGCCCTGTGCCGTGACAGCGTTCGCAAGGACGAGAGTTGGCGATAATTCCAAAAGGCGTGCGCGTGGTGGTTTGGCGCAGACCCGTCCCGTGACAATCGGGGCATTCGTCAGGCGTCGTACCTTTTTTGGCTCCGGTGCCGCCGCATTCCTCGCAAGTTTCCATGCGCGGAACTTTAATCGTCATTTCTTTGCCGAACGCCGCCTCCTCAAAAGTAATTCTCAAATCGTAGCGTAAATCCGCGCCGCGTTCGGGACCGCGTTTTCTGCGAGTTCGTGTCTGTCCCTGATTGCCGAAAATATCATTAAAAATATCGCCGAAGCCGAAGCCGCCGCCCATGTTGCCGAAAATATCGTCCATGTTGATATTTGTATAAGTGCCGCCGCCTTGACCGTAGCCGCCGCCCGAAAATGCCGCGTGTCCGAATTGATCGTATTGCGCTCGCTTTTCCTTATCCTTTAAAACGTCGTAAGCCTCGTTGATTTCCTTCATTTTCTCTTCGGCGGCTTTGGGGTCGTCGCGATTTAAATCGGGATGATATTTTCGCGCCAATTTCCGATAAGCCTTTTTTATTTCGTCGTCGGTTGAATTTTTGTTGACGCCGAGCACCTCATAATAATCTTTTTTATCTGCCATGAAAATCACCTCTTCAAATTATCGTCGCCGAACCATTCGTTGTATAAGTCATTTAAATCGGAAGTATTTTTCCGCGCACGATTTTTTTTACTTTTGGGCGCGTCGTAGCTGTCGCCGAACCACGTTTTATACAACTCGCTGAAATCGGACGACGGTTTGTCGGGCTCATGAACTCTTTGCCGGCTTTTATCATATTGCGTCCGCTTTTCCTTGTCCTTTAAAACGTCATACGCCTCATTAATTTCGCGCATTTTAGTTTCAGCGGCTTTGGGGTCGTCGCGATTTAAATCGGGGTGATATTTTCGCGCCAATTTCCGATAAGTCTTTTTTATTTCGTCGTCGGTTGAATTTTTGTTGACGCCGAGCACCTCGTAATAATCTTTTGCCATAAAATTTGCTCCTTAAACAAACAACGGGGAGAGAGAATCTGTCTCCCTCCCCTGCGAGAATTTATCACGATTTATTTTTTATCTTTTGAATCAGACCATTCGGCGTCGATTGTATCATCGTCCTGTTTATTCGACGAGCCTTGTTGTTGCGTGAAATCGGCGTTTGCCTCGCCCTGATTGGGAGCCGCGCCCGCCTGATACGCCGCCGAGCTGAGTTTGTAAAGTGCCTGGCGAACTTCTTCCGTTAATTTCTTAAGCGTTTCGGTGTCGCCGCTGTCGATTTTGTCTTTAAGATTTTGCGCCGCCGCACGAACGTCTTTAATCAAGCCGTCGTCAACTTTGCCCTCGAAGTCCTTGCAAGTTTTCTCCGCCTGATAAACGGTATGTTCGGCGTCGTTTTTGGCGTCGGCGGCCTCGCGCTGTTTTCTATCTTCAGCCTCGTGCGCAGCCGCCTCTTTGACCATGCGGTCGATATCGTCTTTGCTCATGCCGCTTGACGATTGAATTGTAATTTTCTGTTCCTTGCCGGTGCTTT
>CAMNEX010000164.1 GCA_946536825.1 uncultured Selenomonadales bacterium
AGGCAATGGAGGCTGACAGCGGCGATAAACTTTCCGCGCTCAAAGTTGACGGCGGAGCTTCGGCAAACAATCTCCTTATGCAATTCCAGGCAGATTTGCTTGGCGTTCCTGTCGACCGTCCGCAGATTGTCGAGACAACGGCTCTTGGCGCGGCCTATCTGGCGGGCTTGGCTGTCGGCGTTTGGAAGAGTAAAGAAGAACTTAAATCTGCCTGGCAACTCGAAACGCGCTTTGAACCCGAAATGAAACGCTACGAGGCTGACGCGCTTTACAAAGGTTGGCGCAAGGCTGTTACTCACGCAATGAATTGGCTTGCCGACGAATAAAATTTTTCTGCTTTAAATTTTTGGGACGGGAAATTTTCGCCTCCCGTCCCGCTGGGAGGTATCATTCATGGATAATTTATTCGGCGAATTTATGGGCACTATGGTGCTTATCGTCTTTGGTTGCGGCGTCTGCGCGAACATGACTTTGACTAATTCCAAAGGGCAAAACGGCGGCTGGATTTGTATAGCGATCGGCTGGGGATTTGCAGTTACGCTGGGCGTTTTCACTGCGACGACGCTCGGAGCTCCTCAAGGCGATTTAAATCCTGCTGTCACACTCGCAAAAACTATGGTCGGTATCTATACGGTTCCGCAACTTTTGGCGACTTCCGCCGCGCAACTCGTCGGGGCAATTCTCGGTGCGACGATTGTTTGGTTGGCTTACCTGCCGCATTGGGAGAAAACTGAAGACCCCGGCGCGAAACTCGGCGTCTTTGCAACAGGTCCGGCTATCCGCAGTCCGATAGCCAACTTCCTTTGCGAAATGATCGCGACGTTCTTCCTGATGTTTGTTATTTGGATGATTTTCGGCGAAGCTGTCGGACAACTCGTCCCCGGCTACGGTCCTTACATGGTCGGCATTTTGATTATCGCTCTGGGCTTATCGCTCGGCGGTCCCACGGGTTACGCGATGAATCCTGCTCGTGACCTCGGTCCGCGCATTGCTCACGCGATTCTGCCCATTGCCGGCAAAGGCGGTTCCGATTGGGGCTATGCTTGGGTTCCGATTGCAGGTCCTCTTTGCGGCGGCGCATTGGCTTATATCGTCGCGGCGGCGAGCGGTCTCTTCTAAGAAATAAATTAGAATTATAAAAAAAATTTTCCCCTCCGAATTGGAAGGGATTTTTTTTTATAAAACGTCGGCAAAATGCGGGCGGAGCTTTTTGAAACACCACGCGCCGATAATCATAACCGCCGCCGTAAACAACCAGAAATACGCCGTCAAATAAAAATGCTCCCAAAACCATTCCTTGTAAATGAAACTCTGCCGATAACCTTCAACCAGATAATACGCGGGATTTAATTTCATTACGGTGTGAAATTGTTCGGGCAACGATTTTAAGTTCCAGAAAATCGGCGTGCCCCAAAAGCCGAATTGCAAAATCATGGCGACGAATTGTCCGACGTCGCGCATAAAAACTGTCAGCGAACTTGTCAGCCAACTCAAGCCCAAAGATAAGCAAATCATCGCGAACAAGTAATAAATTATCTGCAGATTGTAAATCGAAAGCGAATAGCCGTAAGCCGCGAACATTGCGAACAGGACGGCGATAAAAAAAATGTGCACAACAAGCGCGGACATGATTTTTACAATCGGCAGAAGTTCCACGCGGAAAACAATTTTCTTGACAAGGAAGGAACTTTCAATAACAGAATGCGTCGCGCTCAAAATACTTTCGCTGAGAAAAAACCATGGGAACATTCCGCAGACAAGCCACAGGATAAACGGGAAATTATTCACGGGCATTGATTTAAAGCCGATTTGGAAGACGAACCAGAAAATAAAAACCGTGACGGTCGGTTGAATAAACGCCCACAAAATTCCCAAGTAGGAGCTGACGTATCGTTGTTTGAAGTCGCGCCGTGTCATTTGCCACAAAAGATTTCTGTTGGTAAAAATGTCGCGAATTAAGCCGAGTAAACCCTTAAAAATTTTCGTCATAGATTAAAAGCCCGCGCCGAGAGTCGAAAGATTTACGTTGACGACAATGTCTTGATAATAAGGCTCCGTGACGGCGATACCTTCGGGCGTGTCAAAATCCTTCGGGCGGTTTGAATCGTCCGCGGGCACGACAACCCAAAAGATAACGTCGACAATCCCCGAAGTCAGCGCGGCGGCACGCGCTCCGCTGTCCACCTGCACGAGTTCAATATTTTTTTCGGTGCGGCGGCTGATTTCGGAAAGGACTGCGGTATTAAAACCTGCGGGAGTTCCGTCGGCAAGCACCATGTCAAACAGCGGCAAATCGCCCGTGACACCGACTTTAATCGTTTCCACGTCGTCAATATGCGCAATTTCAACCGGCGCAGGTGTATTCGTCACGTCGTTAATATATTTATCAGTCAGCGCGTCGAGAGTGCCGTCCGCCTTCATTGCGCTAATCGCCTCGTCAAAGGAATTTTTCAGGTCGGTATCTTCCTTGCGCATGGCGCAACAAAAATTGTCGACGAGCGGAACCATTTGGTCTTCTCTTATCACGAAGTCGGAATTGTTCGCAGTCATGTATTTTGCAACGCTGCCATAAATTTGGATTGAGTCAATATCTTTCGACGAAAGAGCCATTTGCATTGAATTAAAATTATCATAAAAATTCGTCGTCCCG
>CAMNEX010000165.1 GCA_946536825.1 uncultured Selenomonadales bacterium
CCATAACAGCCAGATAAAAGGCTTGGTTGAAATTGTAGCTGTTATCGGCATTTCGGAAAGTTTATCGAGCGTCGGCAAAATTTCCAGCCGCGCTTTTTCCAAATCGCCCGATATGCCCGTTAAGCGGACGCGCCGTTTGCCGTTGAAAACTTCCAGAGCTTTCGACGAGCCGCCGTCGGGCGTGACGATTATTTGCGGGTGAATTACTTCTTCAATTTCGCCGTCGGTTATCGTGATTGCCGCCGTCGCTTGAATCGGATTGCCCAATTCGTCGCGGTCAATCTGCGCGTCCTCGAATATGTAGCCGAGTTCGCCGTCCATTGCGAAAAGATTTTTAGTCAACAGCAATTCTTGAACGTCTTCGATTTTCGGCGCGTGCGGAGCGATATAAACGTCGCCCGAAAAACTTTTTAAAATTGCCGGTTCGCGAGCCGCGTCCTCGCCATTGCCGCGCAGTTTCGTCAAAGCCCGGACAATTTCGCCGTCAACCGTGTAAACGTAATATTTTTGCCGTTCGTCCTCGTTGAACACCTGCCCTTCATAAATTATTTCATGACTCGCGATTGAAAATTTTTCGCGGGTTTGAAATTCCTGTGTGACGGTTTCGCCCTGCGCGGAAATTACAATCGCCGCAAGCATTAACAAAAATCCGACGTGTGCAATTTTTCCGCCGAAGCTTATCGTCCGCCCGAATTTTATAAAAGTGTAAATCAGAATTATTGCTAAAGTTAAGGCTATCGGCGCGGTGCTTTTTATGTAAAAATCTTCGTCGACCGCCGCAGGCTGTCCAAAAATTTGCGTCAACAGCGGCATTGACATTCCTATCCAAACAATCGTCGCGATAAAAATTAACAGCAAGCAACTAAGCAAAATTATAAACGACGCCTCGCCGTAAGATTTATAAAGCTCGCCTTGCGGAAAAGATTTTGCCTTCGCGAAGATTATCGAGAGCCCGCCGATTAAAACCAGCGCATTTGCGAGGGCGATTGTCATGCCTATGCTTGTGCCCGCGAACGAGTGAACCGAGAAATCTCCCAAAATTCCCGACCGCGTCAAAAATGTTCCGTAGAGGACAAGCGAATAAGTGAACGTCGCCGCAACGTGTGCTTGAGGCAATACGGCGGCTTTTTTTCGCGCAAGGTTTATCAAGTGCAAAAGGACTGCCGCCAAAAGCCACGGCACCAGCGAAGAATTTTCGACCGGATCCCAGCCCCAATAGCCGCCCCAGCCCAAAACTTTATAAGCCCAATAGCCGCCTATGAAAATTCCCGCGCCCAAAAAACTCCATGCCGCGAGCGTCCATTTGCGAGCCTCTTCAAGCCAACTTCGCGAAACCGCCTCCGTTAAAAGACTTCCCAAACTCAACGCGAACGGTACCGCCAAAAGCGCGTAGCCGACAAAAATTATCGGCGGGTGAACTGCCATCCAAAAATCTTGCAGGAGCGGATTTAAGCCGACGCCCTCGAAAACTTCGACGGGATTTTCTGCAAACGGCGATTTAGCCAAAACCAGAAAGACCAAGACGCTTTGCATAAAAAAATAAATTCCCAATGCCGCCGCCGTCGTTCGCCGAAATGTTAGCACCGCGCCCGTTATCGCGTGAATCAACAGCCACAATAAAAAAGAACCTTGTTGCCCCGCCCAAAACGCCGAGACTTTGTAAATTGTCGGCAGTGTCGTTGACGAATAACCTGCGACGTATTCGACGCCGAAATCATTTTCAAAGATCAAAATCCAAAGGAGCAGACTTGCCGCCGCGATAAATCCTGCCGACACGAGCGCGATAATTTTTACCGTCCGCGCAGAAGGAATTTTTTGCGCGAAGCAGATAATCATTGCCGCCAGAGCCGCCGTCAAGCCGCCGCCCAAAAGTAAATTTCCCGTCAATACCATTCCCCCTTATCAAGCTTGGGGTTTCTGTCCTTCGTATTTGGACGGACATTTAATCAAAAGTTTTTTTGCATGAAAACTTTCGTCCGCCGCCTCGTATTTGCCGACCGCGACAATGTGATAAGCCTCGTCGAATTGGTCAGGCTTGACGCCGTCGAATTTAATTTTTAAAGTTTCGCCCGTTTCTTCATCGCGCAGGCTGAAATTAAATTCGTTGTCGATTTGTTGAGGCTCAAAATTTTTATCGAGAAGACCTTTGACTTGAACGCCGCTTGGAGACGTCCGCGCCTCGGCAATGCTTACATAGGGCGTGACGCTTTCGGCAAGATTAAATCCCGCATAAGCGACGAAGCCGACCAGCAGGACAATCAAAAAAATTTTCCGCACAAGCCGCGCCTCCTTTCGATAAATTTTGTTGATTATATCATTGAAAAAATTTCGGCATTGTTGCGCGGGCAACAGAAAAAAGTTTCGGACAAAAAAATCGGGTGAAGAAATTTTTCTCCGCCCGATAAATTTTTTATTCTTTTATGTCAATCCAGTTTAAGTGGAAGTTTTCTTTGCAAAAGTCAGGGTGCTGTTATAAACCTTGGATTCGTCAATCTTTTGAGCGAGACCCGCTTTAACCAAGTTCGTCGAGTAGCCCAAATCTACAACCGCGTAGCCGCCCTTCTTGTA